>NZ_JARSMD010000008.1:0-117321 GCF_035811335.1 Schinkia azotoformans | reverse complement strand
CTAGTGGGTCGGGAACTGTGTCTCAGTTTTTTCGGGACGCGGGGTCGGGAACTATGGCCCAAAGGAACGAACCGGGGCCCAGCCACAAAAAAAGAGAGCACGCAGCCCTCTAAATTACTAGCATTATTTATTTTCATCCGTACCCTTTACAACCAAATCCACTAAATGTTCCCACGTTGAGAATTTTAAAGCATCCATCGCTTTCCCACTTCCGATGACACCGTAGCCAAACATAATCCCAGCTGTCATGCTAACAACGAGTAGGATCGCAACAATGAGCAAGCGCAGCCAAATAGGAATAAGCCGGATTTTGGTCGGCTTTTTTTGTTCGGTATCCTTCTCTCGACTTTGTTGTTTTTGGACACGTTCGGCTCGCGCAACAACTCTTGCTTGTCTCCGTTGTATGCGTGATTTCTGTTCAGCTTGCCTTAACTGTTCAAATTCACTTGCCATTGTTGTTACCCCTTTAATTTTACTTATATATACATAGAAGAAACTTACTCGGGTTGGAATAAACTACCTCAAATTAGATATCAGACCAGCCATTTGGTCTGCTATTGAGATGGATTTTGCATTGAATTGGTATGAGCGTTGGGCGGTCAGTAGCTCTGTCATTTCCGTTGCGGTATCGACGTTTGACATTTCTAAGGCCCTTTGCTGGATCAAACCTTCTTCACCTTCTACAACCTGATAAACTTCCTCATCCAATAGGTTTAGTTGTTCTAAGTCCGGCAATGCAAATTGATTCTCACCTATTGCCTGTAAAAGTTGCGGGCGAAGTACTTGAACAAGTTGAAGTTGGCCCAATGATTCTTCGGTATTATCATTGTTTGTTACGATTACTTCACCAGACTCAGAGAATTTTATATCCTTAAAATTCTCTGGAACAAATATCGGTTCACCATTTGTTCCAAGGACAAAATCTCCATTACCTGTAACTAGTGCCATTTCACCTTCATCGTAAGGTGAGAGGTAAAAGGCACCGTCCCGAGTGTAACGTGTAGTGAAGTCTCCATTTTCTTCAACGAGCAATTCAAAGAAATCATTTGGCCTTTTTAAAGCCAGGTCCAACGAGCGATCTGTTGATTTAATACTGCCTTGTTCCATCCGTAGATTTGTTTCAGAGAGTTTAGCCCCTGAGCCTTGGCGAATGCCATTTGGCGTACGACGACCAATCTCTTCATTTGCGTTTGGTTGATTATTAATTTGCTGGAATAAAAGATCATTAAAGTTTGTTTCTCTACTTTTATAGCCATTTGTGTTTGAATTGGCTAGGTTATGACCGATGGTATCTATCTTTTTCTGAAGTTGTGCCATTGTTACACTTGCTGTTAGCATTGATCGATTCATTGATCATACTCCCCCCTAGCTTATACGACCGATTTCATTTACGGCTTTTTCCATACTTTTATCGTAGGCTTGTACTACCTTTTGGTTGGCTTCGAATGTCCGATAAGCTGTCATCATTTCCGTCATCGTTTGTTCTATATTAACATTTGAACGCTCAATAAATTTCTGTTTTACCTGATAGATAATTTCCGGGTTATCAAGCGCACTTGGAAGTTCTTGATTCGCGCCATCTAGGCGGAATAGTCCATTGCCTTCTTTTACGAGTTGGCCTGGATCTTCAGCATAAGCTATTTGTATTTGTTGACCTGTATCTTCTCCATCTTCAAAAAAACGTCCATCCGCTGTAACGGTGAAATCATTACCAAAGATCATAAGGGGATCTCCAAATGTATCTGTTACATAATAACCATCCGTTGTCGTTAGATATCCTTCGCCATCAACCGTAAAGTTCCCATTTCGAGTATAACGCGGCTCACCGTTTACATCTAAGACTTGAAAAAAAATGGCACCCGGGCGATTTGTATTAGGGTTGACAGGAAGGTTGCCGTCTATTAAAGCAAGATCTGTTTGATTACCAGTTTCTTGGATATCGCCTTGTTTAAACTTCGGCAGAGCTTCCTGCATATAGACACCAGTATTGATTGGACCGATTGTTTGGATGCCATTTAGCTGATAGCGTTTTTTTACAGGTAACGTTTCCGTGTTCATGCTTGTGATCAGCATTTCTGGGAATGCCCGTAAGGATCCTTGATCTGCTTTGAACCCTGGTGTATTCGCGTTTGCTAAGTTATTTGTTAGCATTTCTTGGCGGCGTTGCTGTGAAAGCATGCCCGCTGCCGCTGTATAAAAACCTCGGAGCATATTGTTGTCTCCCTTCGAGATCGGAACTTTTCCTTTATAGTGGGACAGAGGGTCAGGTTCACTGTCCCATTTGGGTCACAGGACCCACCGAGCCACAGAACCCGACCCCTTGTCCCATTTTATATCGACCGGTTTAGCCCCATCTTTTACTTGGAAGTTTATCCATATTATCTAACATGATGCCTGTTCCGATTGCTACGCAGTCCATTGGATTTTCTGCAATTAGAACAGGAACTTTTAATTCTTCTGCTAAAAGCTGGTCGATGCCGTGAAGCAAGGCGCCGCCACCTGTTAGGATTACACCACGGTCAATAATGTCTGCTGATAGCTCTGGTGGCGTACGTTCTAATACGCTTTTTGAAGCTTGTACAATCAATGCCACTGATTCACGTAGTGCTTCCCCGATTTCTTGTGAATAAACAGTAATTGTACGTGGAAGGCCTGAGACCATATCACGACCGCGAATATCAATTTCCTCATTACGTGCACCTGGAAATACAGTTGCCACATTGACTTTGATATCTTCAGATGTTCGTTCACCAATTAACAGCTTATATTTTCTTTTGATATAATTCAGTATTTCTGTATCGAACTTGTCCCCAGCCATTTTAATAGAAGAGGCGGTGACAATATCGCCCATTGAAAGCACGGCAACATCTGTTGTTCCACCGCCAATATCTACAACCATGTTTCCACTAGGCTGGAAGATATCCATCCCTGCACCAATTGCAGCAACCTTTGGCTCTTCTTCAAGAAATACTTTTTTACCGCCGCTTTTTTCAGCAGCTTCTTTGATTGCTTTTCTTTCCACCGACGTTGTATTAGTTGGACAGCAAATTAACATCCGCGGTTTTGAGAAAAAGCCTTTCACATTGATTTTTTCAATAAAATACTTCAACATTGATTCCGTTACATCAAAATCGGCAATGACCCCATCCTTTAATGGACGAATTGCAACAATATTTCCAGGTGTACGACCTACCATACGTCTTGCCTCTTCACCAACAGCTAATGCACGACCAGTGTTGCGGTCAATCGCAACTACAGATGGTTCGTTCAAAACGATACCCTTCCCTTTCACATGGATCAGCACATTAGCCGTTCCCAAATCAATTCCGATATCCCTAGCAATCATTAATCATTATCCTCCTTAAACCATTCCATCTATATGGAAACCGATACTTTATCTCTAATATCATATTGTATCATATTTGCATAGGGTCTGTCATTTTTTGTACTATAAAGTCTAATTTTTATGGATTATAGTATAAGAAAAACATCGACATTTACCATTGTGGGCAAATATCGTGTTTTTCTAATCGGAAATTTCATTGGGAATTTATTGGATTTTTTAGATTATCTGATCTGTACTTCGGTGCTGTCTGTCTCAGCATCGGTTTTATCCGATTTGTACTTCAATTTTGTTGCTTCACCACCCCGCAAGTGTCGAATTGATTTATGATAATCGAGTATCTCTTTTACTTCGTTTGCTAGCTCGGGATTAATGTCTGGAAGTCGTTCTGTTAAATCTTTGTGGACAGTACTTTTGGAAACGCCAAATTCCTTCGCAATGACGCGAACTGTCTTCTTCGTCTCCACGATATACTTGCCAATCTTGATAGTTCGCTCTTTGATGTAATCGTGCACACCACTCGCCTCCCTAAATTGGATGTGAGAAGTGCGAAATGAGACTCACTTTATACGCTCACCTCAAACACTCTCTAAACATGGTTTGTATATATTTATTAGCGAACAAGTGGTATTATGCTTAAAAGTCAATAGGGACAAGGGAATTGTTAGAATTTTTTTGCTTTTGAGCCATGGAGTCCGCCATGGGGGCGGGAACTGTGGTCCATTTATGGGTGCAAAACAAAAGGCTGGGTATCATGGCGATACCCAGCCTTTTGTTTTGATATGTATTCGATTTAAGTAGTTATACCCCACCAAACCTTCGAGTTCGGCATTGGTATTCAACAATGGATTTAAGAAATTCGTTTTTATTAAAATCCGGCCAATACACATCGGTAAACCAAAACTCTGCATATGCTAGTTGCCACAACATAAAGTTGCTAAGCCGAATCTCCCCACTGGTGCGAATTAACAAATCAGGTTCTCCGATATCAGAAGTCATTAAATAACTAGAAAACAATTCTTCATTAATATCTTCGACTTCTAAATTACCATTCTTTGAATCTTTCACGATCTGTTTTATCGCTTCAATCATTTCATAGCGACTACCATAATTTAATGCGAAGTTTAGAATTAAACCATCATTGTACTGAGTGTCATAAATCGCTTTATTTAATGCTTTTACAGTATGTGATGGAAGTTGCTCTTGGTTCCCCATTACCCTGACTTGAACATTTTCAGTAACTAATTCAGGCAAAAATGTTCCTAAAAATTCCTCGGGGAGCCTCATTAAATAATCAACCTCTTCTTTAGGCCTCTTCCAATTTTCAGTTGAAAATGCATAAAGAGTTAACACTTTAACTCCAATTTCATTAGCTGATTTTACAATTTTACGGACTACCTTCATTCCCTCATAGTGACCGGCAATACGAGGAAGACCTCTTTTTTTAGCCCAGCGCCCATTTCCATCCATTATAATTGCAATGTGATTAGGTACAGAAGACAAATCAATATCTTCTATTGAATAATCCGAACTTGTGATTTCTGTTTTGTTCTTTATTAACGAGAAAATATCGAGCATTATATCCTCCACCTAAATTTCTTTAAAGTATTACTAAAAATAGAACTTTTATTTATTTTTCAGATAATTCAAGTATTTTGTTTGCTAGTAGGTCTATTTTATCGTAAAAACTAATGAACTTCCATATTTCTTTATTATTTTACATATTATAACAGGACCTTTATAGGAAGGAAGGACCATAGGTGAGCCATGGGGGCGGGAACTATGGTCCGCAATTACTGGAGTATTTTATCATTTAGTATAGAAGTGTTATAATTATATATAAAGTATGGGTAGGTATGAACGGAGGGTATTTTATGGCATTGCCTAAAGAAAATGTCCGATACAGTTATGCTGATTATCGTAAATGGGATGAAAATGTTCGGGTGGAATTAATTAATGGCCTAGTTTATGATATGACGCCTGCACCAAGCAGAAAACATCAGAAAATACTGCGTGAACTTTCGACTGAATTTAGTCAATTTTTAAGGAATAAAAGTTGCGAGGTTTATTTTGCTCCGTTTGATGTACGCCTGTTTAGTGAAAACAAGGATGATAAGGATATTTTAGATGTAGTGCAGCCAGATCTAACAGTTATATGTGATAAGTCTAAGTTGGACGACCATGGCTGTAACGGAAGTCCAGATTTTATTCTTGAAATATTATCGCCATCCAATACTAACTATGATCGCTGGACAAAATATAAAACCTATGAAAAGGCTGGAGTGCGTGAATATTGGATCGTTGACCCTTTCTATGAGACTGTAGAAGTATTCTTATTGGAAGATGGCTTTTATCGATTGTCTGGGGTTTACTCAAAAGAAGATGCTGTACCTGTAAATGTAGTTGAGGGACTGGAGATCGAACTTCAAAAAGTTTTTATTTAGCAAATTACATTCTGGGGCCAGAGTTATCATCAAAAGTCAGGTATCCATTGATACCTGACTTTATTATTGTTATTAACTCTTTAGTTTGCTTATGATTATTATTGAGTTCCATAAATTTCATTGATCCTATTTCTAGGATATCAATTTAAAAGGGGAGATAGTAATCACATCAAAACGAATGACTCCTCGACTCCACATCACTATATAGTAATAAATCTCCCCATGTTTTGTAGCCGCGGTCGACGAATTGCTGCAGGAGCTCGCTAAATAGGTACGCTGTTGTTAGGGCGTCGCCTAGAGCTGAGTGTCTTGGGTAGATGCGGGTGCCGAAGGCCATGGCGTATCTTTCTAGGTCACGCATATCCCAGGACGGGCTGAGGAGCCCGATTACGTTAAGCGTATCGATAAGTTTTGGCTTTTTTAGGACTTGCTTAGCTCGTCTTATTTCGTGCCGTAGGACCATTTCGTCGAAGGCAACGTAGTGACCCACTAGTGCTGCACTTTTGTTTTGTTCGATAAAGTCAAAGTAGGCGGTGATGGCGTCGATTGATTCTGGAGCCGCTTTGACTTTTTCCTCTGTTATGCCGGTTAGTTCGGTGATAATTTTTGGTATGTCCCGATTTGGTTTGACGAAGGTTTGGAATGTGTTTTGTTCTAATACTTCGAATCCTTTCATTTGTACAGCACCGATTTCAAGTAGGCGATCGGTTGTCGCTACTTGAAAGCCAGTCGTTTCAGTATCGAAGATTGTGAATGATAGTTCTTCGATTGGTGTTGATAATGGTAGATTGTCGTCCAATGGACAGGACATCGATTTTTTTAACCAGAACAAGCTTGAATCCCCCTATTTTCAATTACCCATGATTATTGTTGAAGACCAACCTGTAAAAAGTGCCAGACTTGGTACACCAGTTAGTGTGCCAGTTGTACCACCAGTGGTGCCTGTCCCCTTACTGCACGGCACTCAGTTCTATAAACTCATAGTTTTGACAAAAGATGGAACTGCAGGGCACGCACGGCTTTTAACATATTCATGATTTCGTCCTTCTCCCAGCTATGAAGGGAAGTGATGTCTATCTCCGTTGTGCTCTGTTCCCCTTTTAGATGTTTTTCCCAAGACATTTTAATCCGAGTTTTCAAAGCTACTTCGTAGGCATGGCGCAAATCGTCTGAAAGGCTCTCATACAGGACTTTTCTCCTAACTAGTTCGTTCAGAAGCTGCAGGGAGGTTCCTTCGATGATGCCATTTATTGCCCCCAGCACCTGCAAGCAATGATGAAGTGGGAACAGGGCATGTTTTTTTACATCTATCACGTTCTTCTTTCCTTTGAAAAGCCCGAGAAAAGATTGGTCAATTTGTGGAACTAATTTTTCTCGTTCTTGTTGGGCCATGTAATAAAGGAAAGTCTGGGAAACTTCCAATTTGTTTTGGACCATCGTGACAAATTGTTCGTTCAAGTTGTTATCGCCATATAAAAATCGGAACGATAAAAAGTTTTGTCCCAATAAAATTTGCTCGTCCGTTGTTTTTAATGCCCACTCGCGAAGCCTTGCCTTCCAGTCCGTAATAGATCCACGCCAATCCGGGTTATTGGACATCATCTTGCCGATACAACGTGAATAGCCCGCTTTTTCCAGGTGCACGACGATTTCTTCACCCAGCAGTGAAAAATAATCTTCCACTGCTTGCTTTTTCGAATCATCAGGATCGGCATAGACGAGGAAATGGTCCTGATCTGTAAGCATAAACTGCTCCCCCCTAGCACCACTCCCCATTAAATACCATGTAAATGGAACCGGTGGTGTACCCTTTCCTTTCTTTTCTAATGATTCAACGGCTAGGGCTACACATTGTCGGGTGAGGCGGTCATACAGCTTTGTAATAATTTCGAGCATATGAACCGTTGAGATTTCATCATTGATTAAGCTCGTTAAAACATCATAAATGGCATTTTTAACCGATGGTAGATTGTCATATGAGGACTGTTCAATTTGTTTTAAAATACTCATCTGTCCTCTATTTTTCTTAGTAAGCAAACTAGATAGGGTCACAATTCCAACAACCCGTTCTTCTTCAATAACCGGTAAATGCTTTACACCATTTGTGTAAAAGGCTGATAAAGCCTCATAGTAATAAGCATTGCGTGAAATTGTAAGTGGATTGGGAGTCATGATGTCTTTAGCTTGAAATTGAAGTGAATGATTTTCTAATTGGGTTGCGACTCTACGAACGATGTCTTTATCCGTGATGACCCCGAGGAGCCTCTCCGCTTCGTCCACTACAAGGACCGATCCGATAGCGTGCTCTACCATTTTCCGTGCCGCTTCCTGAGCTGTCTCATTCTCGCTAATCGTAATAACCGGTTCCGTCATTAGATCTTGTACACGGCGGACAAACGGCTCACTTTCGCCCCAATCCGCAGCCAATTTCACCTGTTCGGCCAATGAAGAATAGATATCTCGTAGCCTGATTGCTACTTTTCTTAGGAAAAAATCACGGACCTCTGCGTCTGACCATCTTTTTTCGACAACTGAATAAGGGATTTTCAGGCAATATAGATCCTCAACCGCCTCTACCTCAACGGTAAGGGAACGGATATGATCATCCGGCTCACCTAAAAACTGAGCCAGACTTGAAAAGCCAATAATTTCATTTTGTTGGAGAACTTCAAGAATTTCCCTTCTGTCATTTTCCCCGCCAATGTAGACTTCTGCCACCCCGGTTAAAATGAGAAGCAGGCCTTCCCTGTGGGATTTGGCATACAGGACTTTTTCCGTTTTTTTATAAATTTTCAACTCACAGTCTTCCATTAATTTTGAAAATTGTTCCTCGGTTGAGCCTGCAAATAGTGGATGTTTATGCACCAGCTCATATAGTTCTACTTTGTTCAGTACATTCATGGCTTCTACCTCATTATTATTTTGAAAATAGACGAAAACCCCCATCCATGGCTTAACAAAGTAGGAAGGAGGGTTCTCAGTCTATTTATTTTATTTGTGGGTTAGGACTACCAATTTAAGATTTAATGAATTAACCAATCTCTCTGTAACCAGTTTGTGCTTTGAATTCAACCTCAGCGAATTTCTTCTCATCGCGTTCAGCTGAAACTAATGTACCGATAATGGCTGCCAAGAAACCAAGTGGTACCGAGATAATCGCTGGGTTCGTGAATGGGAAGATTGGATTTCCTGTAATTAATGTTGCGCCTTCTGTTGGGCTCATTACGCTTGGGCTGATTGCCACAAGAATTAATGATGAAAGAAGACCTACTACCATTGATGCTACTGCACCCGTTGTATTGAACTTTTTCCAATAGATTGTAAAAAGAATTGTTGGTAGGTTTGCTGCTGCAGCGATACAGAATGCTAGTGACACTAGGAACGCAACGTTCATTTTTTCTGCACCAAGTGCAATGATGATCGAGAATACAGCGATACCTAATGAAGCTGCACGAGCTGCCTTAACTTGCTCTTTTTCAGTTGCTTTACCTTTTTTGTAAATTTGTCCATAAAGGTCATGAGCGATCGCTGATGCTCCAGATAATACTAGACCGGCAACAACCGCTAAGATCGTCGCGAATGCAACCGCTGATACGAATGATTCAAGAACTGGTCCACCTAATACGCCGGCAAGCATTGGCGCCGCCATGTTACCAGCTGCGTTTTCGGCAATAATCGCATCTGAGCCTACGAATTTCGCCGCACCAAAGCCTAAGAAAACTGTTAATACATAGAAAATACCGATGATCCATGTTGCATAAATTACAGAAGAACGAGCTGTTTTCGCATCTTTAACCGTAAAGAAGCGCATTAGGATGTGTGGTAAACCAGCAGTACCTAGAATAAGTGCAATTAGAACTGAAATTAAATCCAATGGATTTTTATATTTAACACCTGAATGTAAGTAAGCTTCACCATGTGGTGTTGCTGTTGCCATTTCGTTAAACATTTGAACTAGACTGAAGTCAAACTTTAAGAATACTAGGAAGGAAATAATAATTGTTCCTGCCATGAGTAAACCCGCTTTAATGATCTGTACCCAGCTTGTCGCTGTCATACCACCGAATAAAACGTAAATTGTCATCATAATACCAACGATAATAACTGCAATATGATAGTCAATGCCAAGAAGAAGTTTAATAAGTGCTCCCGCTCCAACTAACTGAGCAAGCATATAGAAAATTACGATCGTGATTGTATTGAATGCTGCTGCACCACGAACTCTAGGTGCTGAAAAACGTGACGCAATCATATCTGCCATTGTATATTTACCAAGGTTACGCATTGGTTCCGCTACTAGGAATAATACTACTAGATAAGCTACTAACCAACCAATACTATAGTAAAATCCATCATAACCAACTAAAGAAATTGCCCCCGCAATACCTAAGAATGAAGCAGCTGATAAATAGTCTCCCGCTATCGCCATGCCATTTTGCCAACCAGACAAAGATCCACCAGCTGTGTAGAATTCACTTGCCGTTGAAGTTCTCTTTGCTGCCCAATAAGTTACTACTAGTGTTGCTGCTATTACAGCAACGAAAATTAGTACAGAAACAATACCCAATTAGAACGCCCCCCTTTATATGATCTCTTTTATTTGAGAATATTTTTTGCAATGATTTCTTCAGCTTCGCTATCGAAACTTGAAGACTTTTTCAAATAGATTGTTGCAAACGTCCAAGTCATGATAAACATCGCGAATGAGTAAATCCATGTCCATGTGATCCAGCCAATGGCTTTCGTTTCTAGTATACTTGTATACCCTGTTAAAATCGGAAGTATGAAATAGGCAGCCAGAAATACGATTACATATGGCGTCATAAATGCATTTTTCCGTTTAACCAACGCTTTAAACTCAGGTGTTTCAACTAATCTCTCATAATCTACGTTACCTGAACGTGTTTCCTTACGAGCAGTACTACTCATTTTTTCATCCCCTTTATTGTGTGATGTCCCTATGGATCAAATGCGCCTTGGCGTATTTGTGCCCAGATTTTTTCGAGCTCGCTCGAAAAACTACCCCTGAAAATCTGAGGCATCCGCCGGAGGCTTTAACTTTATTCAATAGAATAAAGTTAATCCTTCTCCCTTAGATAAATACTTTGTGGACTACCCTCTTAACCCCTTTGTTTTGAATCACCCCCTTAAATTCATTAGAGGTCGTCCTATTTTTTATCAGTAAGCCCGAAAAGGTGGGCTTATTGTAAACTATGTGTGAGTTGTTGTGTTTATGAGAATTTTAGTAGATTTTTATTTTTCTAATTTCTCTATCACTTTTTCCTCCAGACAAGATTTTATAACTATCTTACATGTAAGCGTATTCAACATATGATAGAAAAGTAAAATTTATTCCGCCTTTTGTGCGTATGGGTTGAGCATTGTTTGGGCTCCACTCTTTCAATATAATTTTAGGCAGAGAGTTATAACGTTTTTAATAATTTTTTGAATATTTCCATAGTTGTATTATTCCAGAATATAGGTGCTACCGTCAAGATTTTTTTTATAAATTTATTATAATTTTTTGTCGATTTGTGGTTGGACACGTTTTTGTAAGCTTGTATGTGACAATTCCTTGGCTCTTTTGTGACGTTAAATTTTTATATTGAAATAATGTTATTTCAGGATTGTGGATGAAGTTTATGGGGGGATTTGCGGGTTAGTTCGAATTTTTGTTTTATTTTATGAATAATGGTTGGTGGTAGGTCTTTGTCTTTGCTGACTTTTTCTTTATTTTTATAGGTAATCAGTATTATACATAGTGAATTATTAAGGTTTCTATAGTACAAATGTACTAATTAGGAGATTTGAGAATTACTATTTTTCAGAAGTTTTTTTACAAAAAAAGAAGGCCTTGAAGTTGTGTGGATTTTTCAAGACCTTTCATTATTTTGCTGTGTCATTAACCTCTATTCATGCTAATAGAAGCGTCAGTTTCTGGTTTTTCAGTACCAGATTTGTCTTCTTTTTTATCAGAAGGCTGATCTTTCACTTTATCAGCAGGTACTTCACTTTGCTCCGGTTGTTTTTCATCAGCAGATTTAGCCTCAGTTGCCTTATCAGCAGCATCCGTTTTTCCTTCTTCTTTCACTTGTTCAGCAGACTCTTTTGATTTTGCTGCATTTTTAGTTGCCACGTTTTCAGCTTCTGAAAATGGTTTGTTGAATAAATCATTGGGATTTATAGGGTCGTTGTTTTGACGAATTTCAAAATGTACGTGGATGCCAGCATCTTTATTATAAACGCTTGTTCCAGCTGTACCGATAACATCACCTTGATCTACTTGAATCCCCGCTTCCACATGCATTTCATCTAAGCTTTGATAGAATGTGGTTACGCCATTTTCATGCTCAATTTCTACTACGTTTCCTAGGATCGGGTCGTTTTCGGCTCTAACGACTGTGCCACTTAATGAAGCTACTACGTCAAAGCCTTCGCCATTTTCTTGGGCGATATCGATGCCAGTGCTAGGATAATACGTATTATTATAGAAAACGAGTGCGGCTTCTTGTTCTTCACTGGATGCATCATTATCATAGAATTCCTTCTTAATGACGACTGATTTTTCATCCATTACAGGCATTTTGAAGTTTTCTTCAGTTGCAGTAACAGGAATGGCTTCTTGGTTTGTGTAGTTTGGTGTTTGATTGTTGGCTACATTTTGTGCTTGCTCGTCTTTATCTGTACCGAACAGGTTGCCTGTAGCTGCTTGGAACCAAAGTACTCCTGTCAAAATTAATGCTGCACTTGCAATGTAAACTGATGGAAGCACCCATTTCTTTCTGATAATACGTTTCCACTTTGAATCTAGAGAAGTTACTTTTTCTTCCTCTCTCATTTTCATCACCTCAGCAACCAGTTTTATCAAATTTACTAGTTTCTATACATTGGAGAAAAAGTTTTTTTAGATTATTTTTCGACAAAAGGGGCGGGATTATGCATGGGGTGGGGAATTTTTTTATGGAGGGCTTGGGACATGGGGTCGGGAACTCTGGCTCGGTTCGTGAATTGTTTTACTAGGAACATTCCATGATTATAAAAGTTTTTTATCTCTTATTTATGTTTTCTTGCCGACTTTTGATTGGCAAGCAATTTTTTATTCTATTGCTTTCATATTCGTGTATCATTTATTTTGAGGGGAAAATTTATTCTATAGTACGATAAGTATTTATAGAAGTCGGGGGATGGTGTGAGTGAATTCCAAGTATAGTAAAAGTATTGAGTTGTATGGTAAGTGCATTGGTAATTTAGAGATTAGTCCTTTTGAGTCGGTGGATTTGCTGCATAGACGCAGCGATCTGGAAAGAGTGGTTCATGAACTAACCGAGGACCAGAAGATAAAGTTATCAGAATATGATTTGAAGTTAATTGATAATGCAAAGATCATGTCTGAGCATATACAGAAGGCTTATGATTTTTCTGTGTCGGATCACCCGCTAAGCGAGTGGTGGTGGCATTTGGATTTAGTGGCTAATGGGAAGAGTCCATTCAATTTGAATGTTGAATTGGAGTCCGATGAGGTAAAATAATTAAGATGTTGGTGGTGGGAGGATGGGCTTTGGGCTTGGGACAGAGTTCCCGACCCTGTGGCTCTTTCCAACCGTGACCCACAACCTGAAGAGCAAAAGAGCACCATCCCGAAAAGAGAGCCCCAGTTTCAGGAGCTCCCGCTAAATATCCTGTTTATTTCTTCGCCACTACTGCTGCGGCTATGTTGGAATCGATGCTTGAAATAGCTGTGCCTTGGTAGTAGTAGGTGATGATGTCTTTGAATGTTTTGCCTTCGGTAGCCATGCCGTTTGCACCGTATTGGCTCATACCAACACCGTGACCATAGCCTTTTGTTGTGATGACGACGTTAGTTCCCTGTTTTTTCCATGTGAAGTCACTGGAACGCAGACCTAGTTTTTCACGGATTTCGCGGCCATCGAACGTTTTGTCATTGATTTTGACTTGGGCTACACGATTGCCTTTTGTTCGAGAAATAATTTCACCAACTGTGTCTGATTTTATTTTTACATTAAGCTTCTTTTCGAAGTCAGCGACGGACACGATAACCTGGTCTTTGAATTTTGGAGATGCTTTATCCCAAGGGCTTTCTACGCTACGTAAATATGGGAATGAATTTTTCCAATAATCCTCAGAGTTTTCTGTGAAGCCATTGCTTGTTGAAAAGAATGATGCTGTGATTGGCTCGTTGTTATACGTTATGATTTGGCCTTTTGTGGCCCCTACTGCCTCTGTAATGCGTTCCATTTTCCATTCATAGTTAGCTGCTCCCCAAGCGGTGCGAAGCTCTTCTGGGCTCTTATATACCTGATGCATGACGGTATCGGTTACTACTGCCCCCTCCGGAGCGCTAATCGGTTCATTTCCTAATAATTGTTTTACGATATAAGTGCGGGCGGTTAAAGCTTGTGCTTTTAAAGCCTCTAATTCAAACTCAGCCGGCATTTCTGATGCAACGACTCCCTTTACATATTCTTCTAGTGGGATATTGTCGATTTTCTTTGTTTTACTTCTATAGACAGCAACTTCAATCGCTGGCTCCTGTAGCGTTGGATTTTGTTGGGTTGCTGAAGCTGGTACTGCCGAATTTTCATGTGGATTTAGTGTATGTTTTTCGTTTGTAAAGGGTATTACTAATAAGGTTGGAATTAATAAGATTACTGCAAAAAGTGCGGATCCAAGAATAACTAGTGGTTTGATTCGTGACATTGTCTCATCCTCCATAATAAAATGCGCCTTGGCGTATTTTCGCTCAGCGGATATTATCGAGCTTGCTCGATAAAAATCTGAGGCATCCGCCGGAGGCTTGATCTTTATTCCAAGGAATAAAGGTTCAAATTTGTTGCTATATATCTAAAATATGGGGATGGACAAGCAAATAGAACTAAAATTAGAAAAGCGCAGGCGCCCGTTTAGCGAAGTTTACGAGTCGCTGGGCGCTGGAGCTGGACAAAATTGTGCAATCTGAGACAGAGTTCCCGACCCTACGGCGCACAAAAACGCAACTAACCACACAAAAAAAGGAACCAATTGATTTTTGGCTCCTTTGCTTTGAACTAGGCCGGAGTTTCCGACCCCGTGTCCCACCATGGCTATGCTAGGTTTGACCTAACATTGATGATATTGCTTGATTTTGTAATTGTATCTTCGTTGATACGTTCGATTTCTGCACCTAGGCCGGCAAGTTTTTCGGTAAAGTTGTAATAGCCGCGATCTAGATGTTTAAGTTCGACTACGCGTGTATAGCCTTCTGCTACAAGACCAGCAAGGATGAGCGCTGCGGCAGCGCGAAGATCTGTTGCAGATACTTCTGCTCCTTGAAGATTTGCTGGACCGTTAATGATTGCTGAACGACCTTCGATTTTGATATCGCTATTCATGCGGCGGAATTCTTCCACATGCATATAACGATTTTCAAAAACCGTTTCAGTAATCATGCTCGTGCCCTCTGCTCTTAATTGCAGTGCCATCATTTGTGACTGCATATCTGTTGGAAAGCCAGGATACGGCATTGTTTTTAAATCAATTGCTTTTAGACGTTCTGGTCCGATTACACGGATTCCATCTTTAACTTCCTCAAAACGAACGCCCATCTCTTCCATTTTTGCAATTAAAGCAGTTAAATGTTCAGGAACAGCACCCTTAACAATAACATCGCCTTGCGTAATTGCTGCAGCTATCATAAATGTTCCTGCTTCAATCCGGTCAGGAATGATTGTATGATGAGCACCTACTAGTTTTTCAACGCCGTCAATACGAATTGTACCCGTGCCAGCACCTCTAACTTTTGCTCCCATTGCATTTAAGTAATTCGCTAAATCAACGATTTCAGGCTCTTTTGCAACGTTTTCGATTGTCGTTGTGCCTTCGGCTAATACAGCTGCCATCATAATATTTTCCGTTGCCCCTACGCTTGGGAAGTCTAAATATATTTTCGCACCACGAAGTCGACCCTCCACTTTTGCTTCAAGGAAGCCGTTACCTACTACAACAGAGGCACCCATAGCTTCGAAGCCTTTCAAATGTTGATCAATTGGGCGGGAACCGATCGCACATCCGCCAGGCAACGCCACACGTGCGTGACCCACACGGGCCAATAATGGTCCCATTACAAGAACAGAGGCACGCATTTTTCGAACGTACTCAAATGGGGCTTCTGTAAGTAATGGCTTAGAAGCATCAACTTGAATCATATTATCATTAAAAATAACCTCTGTGTTTAATAAACGTAAAACTTCATTAATCGTGTAAACATCTGCAAGAGAAGGGACGTCGTAAATATAGCTTTTTCCTTCACTAGCGAGTAAACTTGCTGCGATGACAGGCAGTACAGCATTCTTAGCACCTTCAACTTTTACGGTACCCGATAACCGCCTACCACCACGGACGATGATTTTATCCAAGGTATTCCCCTCCGCGTCCATTATCTATATATTAATATTCAGATGTGATGATTGGTGTGCCAATTACGACCGTAGTTGAGGCGCCCAATCCATGATTTCGTAACGCTATTTGTATATTCATTTCCTTATTCTTCTCAGGGATGCTGTTCTTCCAATTTTCAGTATATGCTGATACTGTGACAAATTCCTCTTCTTGTAAAGATTCAATTGGATCTGCGGAAAAGTCCTTTAGTATTTTAAGGGCTTGATTATACAAAACACCATCTATCTTACCACCAGTTTGACCCTTTGCACAAGAGAAAATTTGCGGACTTTTGTCGAACATTGTACCTATTTTTGTTTGAACCGATGGTGCAAAATCATTCATAAGCTCCGGTTCCCAATTTTCTCCTTCAATCACATATATAAGATACGTTTTGAGTTGATTTTTATGGGGGTAGGCGACATAAATTATTTGTTCTTTTAGTGCTGCAGTTGTGTTTTTTGTTACGGCTATTTCGCTATTATTTTGGGATTGGCTTTCGTTTTGTTGGTTGTCGATTTTTGCCGAACTTGTAGCTACATTAGTAGTATCTGCTTTTACATCTGATTCAATGCTAGTTGTTTCAGTTTTTTGGATTTTTGTTTCTGCGGTACCCACTGTTTTGTACATGCCATTTTCTTGTATTTGCTCCCATTCGAAGTTCGGGTTTTGTTTCTTTAGATGGTCGATCTTGGCATCGTATTTTTCTTTGTTTGTAAAAGAAGTGCGGTCCTCGCGTGCATAAATTGACCAACCCTCGACTTTGATTTCGTGCTTGTTCATCACTTCAAAAATATCTTGAAGTTGCTCCGTCGCATTTTCCGTCAAACCGATCACTTGGCTATTCCCATGACCATTAAATTGAAAACACATAACAAACATAAAAGTTAAAAGAACAAAAATTGGTTTATTCATTTTAAAGCTCCTCTTCTCCCTACTGGATGGCTGTGTTGATTAGATTTTGATCCGTATTTGATTCGCCATCCTCTGTTATCTCTTTTTTTAGTTTGGTTTAGTCACCTACAAGATTCTTTATTTACATTTTTGCCAGTTAATTTAGGATGAATACGTGGAAGAAGTCGTCAGTTATCGACATGGATAAGTTTTAGGTTTAAGGGGAAAATAGGTGGGGCATAGGCTCGGTCTTGGTGGGACGCAGGGTCGGGTTCTCTGTCCAGTTTTGAGCCGTGGGGTCGAGCCGTGGGGTCGGGTTCTCTGGCCCGGATGTTCGTGGGCTAAGCCGCGGGGTCGGGAACTGTGTCCCACCCAAAACGCAAAAAGTCCCGGAAATACTAAACCGGAACCTTTTAAAACATAAATTGCAGCTGCTGTGCCCAGAGAAGATAGTTTAAAAAGAAATTGCTTACTGCCGAACCGATCGCGATTGTTAATAAAATCATTAGTACTTTTGCATGACCGATCTTCCCCGGTTTGATTAACAAGTCCATTCTCAGCCCCATTAATGTCCACCAAGTAATAGCGAAAAATAGCAAATGTACAACAATGCTGACAGCCGATTGCTGACCAAAGTTTTCAAACATTATTTCCCCTCCTCCCTTCAATATTTCCCGGAAAATACATATAACGACAAAAGTTAACTTTATGTATGAATTATCACCAAATTTATTCAAAACAGCAATACGTTTAACCGACCTTTCATTAACCATTATGCAGTATTTAAAGGCAAAGTAAAAAAATATTTAATAAATTTGCTAGTACTGAGACAGAGTTCCCGACCCCATGGCCCCAAAATGGGACAGAGAACCCACCCCTGCGGTCCAACGGCCAAAGCCGCCCACACTTGCGCACGTACCAAAAAGAAAAGACTCGCCCCAGGCGAGTCTTTTCTTTTTCCACACTACACTATTGTTTACATCCCCATCACGCTGTAGAAGAAGTCGAGTGCTAGGTTTGGTGCGATTCCGAATAGGATTGTACCGATTACGCATAGGGCTACGACTACCATTACACCGCTTGGCAATTTGATCCGAACAGGTTCATTTTCGTCTACTGGGGCTACCATGAACATTTGTTTCATGACGCCGAAGTAGTAGAAGTATGAGATGACAGTTGTTGCCATCATGATGCTCACTAAGACGATGTGGCCTGGGAATGGTCCCATCGCTGTGATTGGTCCTAAGGCACCGATGAAGATGTTCAACTTACCGATAAAGCCGGCTGTACCCGGTATTCCTGCTAAAGACAACAGGAAGATTGCCATCATAACGGCGGCAATTGGTGCACGCTTGTATAGGCCGGAGAAGCTTGAGATATCGTCGCTTCCCATTTTGACTGTTACGACTTGTAGGATTGCGAACATACCAAGGTTCATTAGTAAGTAAGCTACTAGGTAGAACCAAATTCCTTCTAACCATAATGGTGATAATGAAAGGAATGGTACTAGTAAGTAACCGGCATGGGCAATACTTGAATAAGCGAATAAACGCTTGATGTTTTTCTGTCTTAATGCAATTGTGTTTCCGACAATCATTGTTAGAACAGCGATGACTCCAAGCAATGGTTTGATTGACCATAACAGGTTATAGTCGTCAGCATTCAATCCTGGTGCGCTATGAAATGCTGTAAGGAATAGACGGATGATGATGACGAATCCGGCTGTCTTCGATACAACACTCAAGAATGCTGTTACAGGTGTTGGTGAACCTTGGTATACGTCTGGTGCCCACATTTGGTAAGGGACAACTGCGATTTTGAAAGATAAACCAACAAATGAAATGATGAACGCTAGAGCTGCTAAGTTTAGTAAATCGCTGCTCGCTAAATTTGCAGTACGCATGCCAATTTCGAATATATTCGTAGTTCCAGTTATACCATAGATATAGCTGAATCCGAATAGGATAAATGCTGTTGAAATAGCTCCGTTGATGATGTATTTCATTGCAGCTTCATTCGATTGTAAATTGTCTTTACGCATACCTGCCAAAATATAAGAAGAAATAGATAACAATTCAAGGCCGATGAATAATGTAATTAAGTCTGCACTTGAAGCCATGAACATAGCACCTAAAAGTGCTGTCATAAATAAGTAGAAAAACTCACCACGATGACGAATCTTATCTTCTGGATTATAATTCATTGCTAGTAAGAAAACAAAAGCTGTTCCTACAAGGAAAATAAACTTAAATACAACGGCGAATGGATCAAAAATGTAAGTGCCAAATAAAATATCAGCTGGCTCTTGCCCTATTTGTCCAATTAAGAAAACCAACGCAATGACGATACCGGCGATTCCAATCCAACCGAGTATATTGCGGCTTTTCTTATTATCCATAAATAAATCTATTAGCGATAAAAGGGTAGCTGTAATCACAATTGTGAATTCTGGAGCCATAAGTCCCCATTTAAAGCTTAACAATGTTTCTAAATCCATATCAGCTTACCCCCCTATCCCTAACATTATAGTTTCTAGCGTCATTTGAATTGCGTTTGTCAGAATATTAGGGTAGACACCGATCAGAATTACAAATGCCAACAATACTAATACTGGTACATATTCAACTGAGCGAATATCTTTAAGCCCTGTATGACGAGTGCTTGTGGCACCAAACGTAATATTCAACACAGCGCGCAGTAAATAAGCAGCTGTTAAGATGATACCTAAACATCCGATTGCCGCTACAACCGGCATAGATTTGAATAAACCTAAAAATGCCATGAACTCGCTGACAAACCCTGACATACCTGGTAGTCCAAGAGATGCCATTGCTGCTGCTAAGAAGAAGCCTGCAGTGATTGGCATTACTTTCGCAATACCGCCAAGTGCGTCGATTGTTGTTGTTCCTGTGCGCTCGTACATAATACCGACGATAAAGAACAATAAAGCTGAAATTAAACCATGGGAGATTACTTGGAAAATCGCACCTTGAATACCTTCTAAATTCATAGCGCCTAATCCGATTAAGACAATCCCCATATGTGAAATACTTGAGTAAGCCAATACTTTTTTGAAATCTGTTTGAACTAGAGCTAAAAATGCTCCATATAATAAATTCACTACGCCAAGTACGGCAATTAACACTGCTAGACGTCCAAACTCAGCCGGGAACAGATTTAAACCGAATGTAATTAAACCATATGCCCCGATTTTAAGCAAAATCCCTGAGTGAATCATAACCGTTGGGATTGGTGCTTCAGCATGGACTGTTAATACCCATGAATGCAATGGGAAGATTGGAAGCTTAACCCCAAATGCAATCAACAACGCAATTAAAATCCCCATTTTAAAGCCTGGTGTAATTCCCACTGTTGCAAGTGCCTGTGGGTCTGCTGCCATAATTGTTCTTAACTCTTCGTAGTTGGCTGTTCCTGTTCTTGCAAAAAGTAATGCAAAAACAACTAATAAAATCGCAGAACCAAGTCCGTTGAAGATTAAGAAGTTATAAGCCGCTTTCATTCTTTCCTCATAACCCCATTTACCAACTAAGAAGAACGTTGGAATTAATGTAATTTCGAAGAAAATAAAGAATAATACTGTGTTTTGTGCAGCGAACACGCCTAGCATCCCTAACTCAAGGAGTAGGAATAGCATGAAAAATCCTTTCCATTCCTTCTTTACGTAGATCGATGCAACGGAAGCTAGTGTTGCCACAACTGTTGTTAAAAGAAGTAGAACTAATGAAAGTCCTGTTACTCCCATTTCATAATTAATGATGAAAGGGAAGTCCCCACCCATATTAAAAGAGATCCAGTCCATTTTTTGGGCTAACTGTACTCCTTTTTCATTAAAATCAAATTGGCTGTAGGCAACAAAGGATAGTAATAACGGAACTAATGTTGCGATGAAACCAACCGCTTTGATTGCTTTTTCATTATTTTTTGCCATAAAGGCTAAAACGATAATCCCGAGCAGGGGAGAGAAAACTAAAAACGTTAGAAGACTACTCATCCAAGATAACCCCCTGTCAACGCGATGATCACCACTAGAACGGCTATCCCGAAGAAGGCAACTGTTCCATACGTTTGGACTTGACCATCTTGAAGCTTCGCACCTGCGCGCCCAATTCCTTGAGCTAGAGCAGCAGTTCCTTTTACAAGACCACCAACGATATAAGTATCAAAAACTTGTAAAATTAACCCGATTGTGCGTGTTCCGAGTACGACGATGGTATGATAGATTTCATCGATGTAATATTTATTGTAAAGTACTTTGTACCATACAGGAAACGGCTTAACAAGCCAGTCGCGTGAAAGTACTTTTGCACCGTACATAAGATATGCGAGTAGTATACCAGCTAAAGAAACCCCTGTTGCTACGAACATGATCCAACCTGGTCCCTCAATATGACCATGCCCTAGACTGTGTGAACCTTCTGTTAACCAATCCCCCAAAAACGTGCCAAACCAAGGTGTATTCACATAGCCTGAGACAACCGCTAAAACTCCCAACACAATCATCGGGAACGTCATCACACCTGGTGATTCATGCGCATGATTTCCGTGTTCTCCTCTAGATTCCCCTGTAAATACCATGAAGAACAAACGGAACATGTAAAATGCTGTGAAGAATGCAGCACCAACAGCTAACCAGAACAATCCGTAACGGCCGTCTGCCCATGCTGCAACTAAAATTTCATCTTTACTGAAGAAACCTGATAGCAATGGAAATCCACTGATTGCTAATGTACCAATTAGGAACAATGGCGCTGTCAGCTTCATTTTTTTCCATAAACCGCCCATTTCTTCGATATCCTGTGTATGAACTGCGTGAATAACAGAACCCGCAGCTAGGAACAGTAACGCTTTAAAGAAGGCGTGTGTCATTAAGTGGAACACACCTGATACATAACCTGCAGCCCCTAATGCAAGCATCATGTAACCTAATTGGCTGACTGTTGAGTAAGCCAGCACACGCTTGATGTCTTTTTGTACTAAACCGATTGATGCTGCAAAAATAGCTGTAATACCACCGATTGTTGCTACTACAGTCATCGCCGCCCCGCTTGCTGAGAATAGCGGGAATAAAGACGCTACTAAGTAAACCCCGGCAGCAACCATTGTTGCGGCGTGGATTAATGCTGAAACTGGTGTTGGACCTTCCATCGCATCCGGTAACCATGTGTGTAACGGGAATTGACCAGATTTACCAACCGCACCGACAAAGATTAGAATCGCTGTTAACGTAATCCAAAACGGTTCGATTGCCCCAGCATCCACTGCAGCGAAAATCTCATCATATTCAAAGCTGCCAACCTGCCAGAATAATAAAATCATTCCGATGAATAAGCCGACGTCACCGATACGTGTAACAATGAACGCCTTTTTAGCAGCAGCTCTTGCTTCTGGATTGAAAAAATAAAATCCGATCAGCAAGAATGAACCTAAACCTACAAGCTCCCAGAAGATGTACACTTGTAATAGGTTTGGTGAAATAACTAATGATAACATTGCAAAAGTAAATAAACCTAAATAGCTATAAAACACAGGCATACGTTCATCGCCGTGCATGTATCCTTTTGAATACATATGAACTAGGAAACTTACAAGTGAAACGATAAATAGCATTAACGCATTTAATTGATTCACTTCAAAACCAGCCGTTAAGCCAGTATTTCCGATTGTAAGCCACGTTCCCTCAATCTTAACATTTTCTCCTTGAAGCCGCTCTAGCAGCACCATGACCGAAAGTAAGAGGGAGGCTAATGTTGCTAACATACCCACATAGGCACTGCTTTCTTTCAACCTTCGACCGAAAATAAGAAGAAGTACGAAAGAAAGAAGTGGAAACAGTGGTATCAGCCATGCATTTTCCATCATCTTATCACAATCCCCTTCCAGACTCACAGGCAGTGAGACTCATGTCTATTTTTTCATTATGTTGATGTCATCAATATTAACTGTTTTCTTGTTGCGGTGTAGGGCAATTAAGATCGCTAAGCCTACCGCAACCTCTGCTGCTGCTACAGTTATTGTAAATAATGAAAAAATTTGTCCTGTGATACTTGGATTAACCCCATACTTACTAAAAGCAACGAGATTTAAATTAACTGCATTCAGCATTAATTCAACTGAAATTAATACGATCACGGTGTTTCTTTTTGTTAGAGCACCAAATAAACCGATACAGAAAAGTACTAGGGCAAGCACAAGGTAGACAGATAAAGGTACACTACTCATTCACTTCATCCTCCTTGTCATCCTTTTTAGAAAGAATAATCGCGCCAATTAACGCTACAAGCAATAGGACTGATGTTAATTCAAAAGGAATGATGTACTTTGAATACAATTCAGTACCGATTTGCAGTACGTTATTTTCATGCAATGTTGTTGCTTGTTCGCCTAGTGATAAATCATTAATTGAGAAATACATTACAAGGAAGAATCCGATCACTCCGAGAGTAACAAATATTGTTTTCCAAGAATGTGGTCTTCGCGCCTCTTGATCATCATGTTTCGTTAACATGATACCAAAAAGCATGATGATCGTAATTGCTCCGGAATAAACCATAACTTGAACAACGGCTACGAATTCAGCCGATAATGTAACATAAAGTCCGGCTAACGCTAAGAAGGTGAATACTAAGGCAACAACCATGTGGACTACCTTTGTAAGGTTGAGCAATAGTACCCCGCCCACAATTGCAACTAAGGCTAGGATAAAAAACGCTAAAAGCTCGCCACTCATGGTTTGTTCACCTCTCTTATACTCTCATCATTTTCATCTAAATAACTTAAGTCTTTATATAACTCGTCACGGCTGTACTCAGCAAGTTCAAAGTTATTTGTCATAATAATCGCTTCTGTAGGACAAACCTCTGTACATAAATCACACAAAATACAAATCTCAAAGTTGATTGTATACGTGTCAATGATTTTCCCCTTTTTACTTGGATCCGGATGTTTTTTACCGGTAAGCTTTATACAATCTGTCGGACAAATCGCCGCACATTGATTACAAACGATACATTTTTCAGGGTAAAATTTCTGTATACCGCGAAAACGATCGGGCAAGGCCAATGGTTCATTTGGATAATCATATGTGACCGGCTTTTTTGTTAATTCCTTTAGGGTATAACCCAAGCCCTTAAATACGCCCTTCATGCTTCCACCCCTTTTTCTCGTGGTTGGATTAAATTAATTTTTTTTAGTTTAAAAAAATAATGCCTTTAGTATTGCAGATAAAAATAGGTTCGCTAATGCGATTGGTAATAATACTTTCCACGCAAATTCCATTAATGTATCAGCTTTGAAACGTGGGAATGTTGCACGGAACCAAATGAAAATATAGACGATTACGCTGAACTTCAGGGCAAACCACACAGCACCTGGAATAAAGCCAAGTCCCGGGATTGGATTCCATCCGCCCAAGAATAAAACAGTGATTAACGCTGACATCGCGAACAAATACACATACTCTGAAAGCATAAAGAAGGCCATACGGAAGCCTGAATATTCAGTATGGTAACCTGCAACTAGCTCTGACTCTGTTTCCGGTAAGTCAAATGGAATACGTGCTAATTCAGCATTGGCAGCAATGAAGAATACAGCAAATCCGATTGGTTGTAAAAAGATATAAGCAATATTTTGTTGGGCATGAACGACGTCATTTAAGTTCATACTGCCTGTAAATAAAACAACACCTAAAATAGACATAACGAGCGGAATTTCATAGGAAACCATTTGCGCTGCCCCACGCATCCCACCTATTAATGAATATTTGTTGTTTGATGACCATGCCGCCATTACGGTACCAACGATCGACATACCTGATAGTGCGATATAGTAAAGGATCCCAACATTAAGGTCTGCGAACTGATATTTATCAGTAAACGGTATTGTTGCAATGACCATGAATGATGGTACGAATGCAATAACGGGTGCCAGTAGGAATAATGGTTTATCAACCGCTTTCGGAATGATGTCTTCCTTAAGCAATAGTTTCAAAACGTCTGCTACTGTTTGCAATAAACCCCAGCGGCCCCCTAATTTGTTCGGACCTACACGTGATTGCATGAAGGCAAGCACTTTTCTTTCTGCTAAGATCGCATAGGCAACGAAAGCCAAGATCACTGTAAACAATAGTAATGCTGCTAACAGAAAGTAAATCCCAAAGTTCAAGAGTCCTGGAGGTGAGTTTAATAGTGATTGAATCATTATCCGTCAACCTCCCCTAACACGATATCGAAGCTCGCCAAAATAGCGACCATATCTGAAATGTTTTGACCTTCAACAAGCTTTTTGAAAATTTGAAGATTATAGAAGCTTGGACGTCGGAATTTCAAGCGATATGGTTCTTTTTTGCCGTCACTATAGATATAACAGCCGATTTCACCACGTGCTCCCTCAATACGTGTAAATGCTTCCCCAACAGGAGCTTTAATGATTTTCGGAACTTTAGCCATGATTGGCCCTTCACTTGGGAACTGTTCACAAGCTTGCTCGATAATTTTTAAGCATTCTTCTACTTCAAGCATACGGCACATATAGCGGTCAAAAGCATCGCCATTTTCCCCAACAGGGACATCAAAGTCAAAACGATCATAGATTGAATATGGTTCGTCTTTACGAAGATCCCATTTTAAGCCCGTACTGCGAAGATTTGTACCACTTAATGAATAAGCAATCGCTTCTTCCTTCGTAAACTTACCAATCCCTTTTACACGTGATTGGAAGATTTCATTTCCAGTTACAAGATTGTGATAGCCTTTGGCTTTTTCACGCATATAAGGAACGAATTCTTTTACTTTTTCGATCCAGCCATCTGGAGCATCCCATTTCACACCGCCTACACGCATGTAGTTGAAAGTGATACGGGCACCGCAAAGTTCGTTTAATAGGTTCAAAATCATTTCACGTTCACGAACTGCATACATAAATGGACTTGTAGCCCCCATATCCATTAGGAATGTTCCGAATGCAATTAAGTGACTGGCAACTCGTCCTAGCTCCATCGCAAGGACACGGAGATACTCCGCTCTTTCAGGGATTTCTAAGCCCATCATCGTTTCTACCGTGTGAACAACTGTGTAGTTATTTGTCATGGCTGACAGGTAATCCATGCGGTCAGTGTATGGAATGATTTGTGTATATTGCAGGTCTTCAGCCAACTTTTCCGTTCCACGATGCAAATAACCGATAACAGGTGTAGCTTCTTTAATGATTTCACCATCAAGCTTAAGAACTACCCGGAATACCCCGTGTGTACTTGGATGCTGAGGACCAACGTTGAGTAGCAATTCTTCGGTTTTGTAAGCCATTTGCTACACCTCCACATCATACTGCTCGTAGTCTTTACGAAGTGGGTGTCCTACCCAATCGTCTGCAAGCATGATTCTAGTTAAATTAGGATGATTCGTATATGTGATTCCCACAAGGTCATAGGATTCTCTTTCCGGCCAATCGGCACCAGGCCATAATGGTGTTAAGGAATCAATCACCGGGTTGTCACGATCAATTTTTACTTTTAAAGCAACGGATTGACGATTTTTATAAGAGTAAAGATGGTTGTAGACTTCCATATGTTTCACGAAGTCTGAACCATGGTGCTCTGATAAATAGTCAAATCCAAGCTGTTCATTGTATTTAAGGAATTCGGCGATCTTGTAATATGTGTCTGGCTTTGCAACCAATGTAGGTACATCTTGAGATAGCTTGTTTATGTAAGCATCTTCTAATACGTCTTCGCCTAAATGGTCTTTGATCACCTTAATATATTTATCTAAATATGGTTGGTTTGGTGATGGTGCTTCCGGTGGTGTTTCTGCACCTACTGCTTCAGCGGCTCCGCCAGCTTTGGCTTTTGCGGCAGCTACAGCAGCAGCCTTCGCTTTCGCAGCAGCGATTGCTTTCGCCTTTTCATCGTCACCGCCAGCTGCGGCTCCCGCGCCTCCTGCAGCAGCTTTGGCCTTTGCGGCAGCGGCTGCAGCGGCTTTTGCTTTCGCAGCGGCAATGGCCTTCGCCTTATCATCCGTACCTTCTGGTAACGCTGTGGCACCCTCTGCTTGGAATGCAGCTTCTGATGCTGCTGATTTTGCTTTTGCAGCAGCGGCAGCCTTTGCTTTTGCGGCTGCGGCAGCTTTCGCCTTCGCAGCAGCGGCGGCTTTCGCTTTGGCATCTGCTCCTGCTGCGTCAGCACTTACTTCTGCTGGGGCTTCACTTTCAGCCGTTTGTGCTTCCGCTCCACCTTGTTGTTTCGCTAACGCAGCGGCTTTTGCCTTTGCAGCCGCAGCAGCTTTCGCCTTCGCGGCAGCAGCAGCTTTTGCTTTTTCAACAGCCTCTTTCTTCAATTGCTCTAAATCCTTTTCACTCATGGATTACATCACCCGCTTTCCAGTCTTAGCCTCTAGGCGGATTTTTTCTTCCAATTTATGCAAGCCGTAAAGTAAAGCGGCTGGGTTTGGAGGGCAACCTGGTATATATACATCAACCGGCACAATTTGGTCTACACCTTTTACAACTGCGTAAGATTTCACATACGGTCCGCCTGCAGTTGCACAAACACCCATCGCAATAACCCATTTTGGTTCAGGCATTTGATCGTAAAGACGACGCAAGATCGGTGCCATTTTTTTCGTAACAGTACCAGCAACAATCATACAGTCCGCATGACGTGGGGAAGCACGGAAGACCTCTTTACCAATACGAGAAATATCAAAGTGCGCTCCACCTGCAGCCATCATTTCGATTGCACAACAAGCGAGCCCGAAGGTCATTGGCCAAATTGAACCTCTACGAGCCCATGCTTTAATTTCTTCTACTGTAGTCAAAAACACATTGCGTTTGAACTCTTCTTGTTCTTCCGGTGTAATATCCGCTAAATTTAAATTTAAATCCACTTTAACACCTTCTTTTTCCAAGCGTAAATTAAGCCGATAATAAGCATAACAACGAAGATTAACATCTCAATTAATGCGAAGATTCCCAACTTATCATAGGCAACCGCCCACGGATATAAGAAGATTGTCTCCACATCAAAAATAACAAACATTAAAGCAAAAATATAATAACGTACATTAAACTGAACCCTAGCTTCATGGAAAGGTTCTAGACCACTTTCGTAGGTCGTCCTCTTTTCTGCCGTAGGATTATACGGTCTCAGGAATCGACCAAATGTCAGTGCTCCGACAGGTAGTATAATACCTAACAATAGAAAGACAACTACAATTAAATAATTGTTTTGGTACAGAAACAAACTGTCCATACCATCCCCCCCAAATCGGTTTATTCTTAAATACTCACACCGACCTTATTATAGCAAATAGCTAAAATTGTGTCGACCAAACGTCAAAAATATCGTAAAAAAACATGAACTTCATCTCGGAAATATTGACATTTATTCTACTATGTGATTAAGTCTGTGCATTTTATCACATAATTATTTTTATTTCATGAAAAAAATGTGAATACAGTTCTTGTCATTATTATTTTGACGTAATATTTTGTTTCATTATGTGAAACTATGTTGCTAAAAAAACTAAAGAAGGATCGAATTTGATCCTGCATTAGGTTTTTTACAACTAGATAACATAAATAAATCCCGCCACTTATGAAAGTGGAGGGATCTACTGAATAATATTAACGTCCGCCAACATCTAAACGATTGATTGCACGTTTTAATGCAAGTTCGGCACGTTTGAAATCAACGTCGTCTGTTTTTGCTTGTTGTAAACGGCGCTCTGCACGTTCTTTCGCTGCACGAGCACGATCTATGTCTATACTTGTAGCCAATTCAGCTGCTTGAGCTAGAATTGTCACTTTTTCAGGTCTTACTTCAACGAAGCCACCACTAACAGCAACTTTGTCAGTGTTGTTGCCGTTCTTAAGACGAACAGCACTAATAGTTAACGGGGCAACCAACGGAATATGGCCTGGTAAAATACCAAGTTCACCGCTTACTGCTTTTACACTAACCATTTCAACATCTGTTTCAACTACAGCGCCATCAGGAGTAACTACACTGACTTGAATTGTCTTCATTAGATAACCTCCTATTCTAGAGGTGAGTTGTAAGATGTGAGAAATGAGATTCTCTCATTTCCCATTTCTCACTTCTAGATTTACGCCATTGCTTTTGCTTTTTCAACAACTTCTTCGATACGTCCAACTAGACGGAATGCGTCTTCTGGAAGATCGTCGTATTTACCTTCAAGGATTTCCTTGAAGCCACGAACTGTTTCTTTTACAGGTACATATGATCCTGGTTGACCTGTAAATTGCTCAGCAACGTGGAAGTTTTGAGATAAGAAGAATTGGATACGGCGAGCACGTGCAACGACTAACTTGTCTTCGTCGCCTAGTTCATCCATACCTAGGATTGCGATAATATCCTGTAATTCTCTGTATCTTTGTAATGTTTGCTGTACTTGACGAGCAACATTGTAATGTTCTTCACCAACAATCTCAGGTGATAATGCACGAGATGTAGATGCTAATGGATCCACCGCTGGGTAAATACCCATCTCAGAAAGCTTACGCTCAAGGTTAGTTGTTGCATCTAAGTGAGCGAAAGTTGTTGCTGGCGCTGGGTCAGTATAGTCATCCGCTGGTACATAGATCGCTTGGATTGATGTAACTGAACCTACGTTAGTAGATGTGATACGTTCTTGTAATTGACCCATTTCAGTAGCTAGTGTTGGTTGGTAACCTACGGCAGATGGCATACGTCCTAATAGGGCAGATACCTCTGAACCTGCTTGTGTGAAACGGAAGATGTTATCGATAAAGAATAACACGTCTTGTCCTTGCTCATCACGGAAATATTCAGCCATTGTCAAACCAGTTAAGGCAACACGTTGACGTGCTCCAGGTGGCTCGTTCATCTGACCAAATACCATCGCTGTTTTCTTGATAACGCCTGAATCACTCATTTCGTGGTAAAGGTCATTACCCTCACGAGTACGTTCACCTACACCAGCGAAAACTGAGATACCGCCGTGCTCTTGAGCGATGTTGTTGATTAATTCCTGGATTAATACGGTTTTACCTACACCGGCACCACCGAACAAACCGATCTTACCACCCTTGATGTAAGGAGCAAGAAGGTCTACTACTTTAATTCCAGTTTCTAAGATTTCAACTTGTGTTGATAATTGTTCAAATGTTGGTGCTTGACGATGGATTGGATCTCTGCGAGCCTCTGCAGGAACTGGTTCATTAAGGTCAATTGTTTCTCCTAATACGTTGAATACACGACCTAGAGTAACGTCACCAACTGGTACTGAGATTGGTGCGCCAGTATCTACTGCTTCGATTCCGCGAATTAAACCGTCAGTAGAGTCCATCGCAACTGTACGTACTGTATCGTCACCAAGATGAAGGGCAACTTCTAATGTTAAGTTGATATCCACTTCTGATGCAGTACGCGCTTTATGTTCAATTCTAAGGGCGTTGTATAATTCAGGAAGCTTGCCGCTTTCGAATTTTACGTCTACAACTGGACCCAAAATTGCTGTTATGCGTCCTTTATTCATCGCTTTTCCTCCTAACAGATTTGTTCACTATGAACATTCCGTTCTATTCAGTACTAGTGAGTCAGGTGTTTGCCTGGCTGCACTTAAAGTCAGTACTATTCTAATGCTGCTGCCCCACCGACGATTTCGGTGATTTCTTGAGTAATTGCAGCTTGACGTGCACGGTTGAATAACAATGTAAGTGAATCGATAAGCTCACCAGCGTTATCAGTAGCACTTTTCATTGCAGTCATACGCGAAGCATGTTCACTAGCCTTACCATCGAGCAGCGCTCCATAAATTAAACTTTCAGCATACTGCGGAAGCAGTGTTTCTAAAATTTCTTCTTGAGATGGTTCATACTCATATGAACTTAAGCCAGTATTGCCTTCAGCAAGGTCTGTTAACGGTAAAAGCTTTTTCACCGTTAATTCTTGTGAGATCGCACTAACAAAATGGTTATAGTACATATAAAGTTCGTCATAAGCCCCATCTGTAAACATACCAACTGCTTGGTTAGCTATTTCTTTAATATCTGAGAATACGGGCTGGTCTGCTAAACCAGTGATTTCTTTGACAACCGGCATATTTCTCTTCTTAAAGAAGTCACGTCCCATACGTCCAATTGCAACAATCGTGTATTCATCAGTTGATTTATGACGTTCTTGAATTTGTCGTAATACAGCACGTAAAACGTTACTGTTATAAGCACCAGCTAAGCCACGGTCAGATGTGATTACTAGATAGCCAGTCTTTTTAACCGGTCTTGATTCTAGCATTGGATGGCTGACACCTTTACTTCCAAGGGCTATGCTTGTTACAACCTCTTGCATTTTTTCCATGTACGGATAGAATGATTTAGCGTTTTCTTCAGCACGGCTTAACTTAGAAGCTGATACCATGTGCATCGCTTTTGTGATTTGCATCGTTTTCTTTGTTGATGTAATACGACCTTTTATTTCGCGTAATGAAGCCACTCGTTTCACCACCTTTTTCTCGTGGTAAAGGGGCCGGGCCTTGCGAGGCTCGCGCCACCTTTATTTATTTTTAAAATAAGATAATCTCTGTATCGTTGTCTAGCTACAGCGACCAGCGACTAGTAAACTTCGCTAAACGGTCGCTTCCGCTTTTCTATTATTCAGATATTGCAAATGTCTTTTTGAAGTCATTGATTGCAGCAGTAATGTCTGCATCAGCAGGCAATTCTTTAGTGCTCTTAATAGTTTCAAAAATTTCTTTGCGGTTATGTTCAATCCATGCATATAGTTCTTGCTCGAAACGGCCAATATCTGCTACTGGAATTTCGTCAAGGAAGCCTTTTGTTAATGCATAAAGGATTACGACTTGCTTTTCAACAGCAAGCGGCTTGTTTAAACCTTGCTTCAATACTTCTACAGTACGAACACCACGGTTTAATTTTGCTTGTGTAGCTTTATCAAGGTCTGAACCGAATTGTGCGAATGCTTCTAACTCACGGAAAGAAGCAAGGTCAAGACGTAATGTACCTGATACCTTTTTCATCGCTTTAATTTGGGCAGAACCCCCTACACGTGATACTGATAGACCTGCGTTGATCGCTGGACGTACCCCTGAGAAGAACAAGTCTGATTGTAAGAAGATTTGTCCGTCTGTAATTGAGATAACGTTTGTTGGAATATACGCAGAAACGTCACCAGCTTGTGTTTCGATGAATGGAAGTGCCGTCATTGAACCGCCGCCTAAATCATCGTTAAGTTTTGCTGCACGCTCTAGTAAGCGTGAGTGTAAGTAGAATACATCCCCTGGATACGCTTCACGACCTGGAGGACGACGTAATAACAATGAAAGTTCACGGTATGCTGATGCTTGTTTTGTTAAATCATCATAGATGATTAAAACGTGCTTACCGTTGTACATGAATTCCTCACCCATTGCTACACCTGCATATGGAGCAAGGTATAATAATGGAGCTGGTTGTGATGCAGATGCTGTTACAACGATTGTGTAATCTAATGCACCGTTTTTACGTAATGTTTCAACAACACCACGAACTGTTGATTCTTTTTGACCAATTGCAACGTAAATACAAATCATATTTTCGTCTTTTTGGTTTAAGATTGCGTCGATTGCTACTGATGTTTTACCAGTTTGACGGTCACCGATGATTAACTCACGTTGTCCGCGTCCGATTGGTACAAGAGCGTCAATCGCTTTAATACCAGTTTGTAATGGTTCATGTACTGATTTACGAGCCATAACCCCTGGTGCTTTTTGTTCGATTGGACGAGTTTTTGTAGTTTCAATTGGGCCTAAGCCGTCAACCGGTAAACCTAATGGGTTTACTACACGTCCTAATAATTGCTCACCTACAGGAACCTCCATGATACGGCCTGTACGACGAACTTCGTCACCTTCACGAATTTCAGTATATGGTCCAAGAATAACGATACCAACGTTGTTTTCTTCTAAGTTTTGGGCAAGACCCATTACTCCGTTAGAGAACTCAAGAAGTTCTCCCGCCATTGCGTTATCAAGACCATGAGCAAGTGCGATACCGTCACCGACACGGATTACAGTACCAACATCATTCACTTCGATTTCAGACTGATAATTTTCGATTTGCTTTTTTATCAGTGCACTAATTTCTTCTGCTTTGATGCTCATGAATTTCACCCCTACTTCTAGCGTTGTGCTGATAGTAATTGACGTTCAATACGGTCAAGCTTACCTTTTACACTGCCATCATAAATTGTATTTCCGATTCGTATCTTGACACCGCCGATTAGGCTGTTGTCTACGATATTTGTAATGCGTAATTCTGATTTGCCAATTTTCTTTGCAAAAACTTCTGAAAGTGCTTTTTCTTCATCAGCATTTAATGGACGGACTGAGAATACTTTCGCATCCGCAATACCGCGTGCATCATTAGCTAAAAGGAAATATTGTTCAGCCACTTCTAGAAGGATTTCTTCACGTTTGCGATCGATTAAAAGAAGAATCATGTTGATTACAGTTTGTGAGGCATCTTTGAATACTTCTTTTACTAGCGCTTTTTTCGTGTCTTTTGCAATCTTTGGATGTTTTAAGATTGTAAGAAATTGTGGATTTTCAGCCACTACTTTTTCGACAACCTGTAATTCTTGTTCTAATTGCTCTAATTCGTTACGTTCTTTTGCTAATTGGTAAAGAGCGACGGCATAGCGACCAGCGACAGCATTTTGACTCATCGTGCCTCGCCTACCTCTTTGATGTACTCATCGATCAGTTTTTGTTGATCTTGTTCATTTAACTCTTTTTCAATAACTTTAGATGCAATTAGTACTGATAATGTAGCCACTTGCTCACGTAAAGCTGAAATAGCTTGGTCTTTTTCTTGCTGTATTTCTTTTACAGCAGCATCTTTTAGACGTGTTGCTTCAACTTTAGCAGCTTCGATAATATCTTTTTGTTGTTGCTCGCCAAGTTTCTTAGCGTTTTCGATTAATTCAGCAGCATCTTGACGTGCTGTTTTAAGTGCTTCAGCTTGTTGTGCTGCAACCTTTTGGGCTTCTTGACGAGCTTTTTCTGCTGCTTCGATTTCGTTAGCAATATGCTCTTCACGTTTTTTCATAATTCCCATTAATGGGCCGAATGCAAACTTACGAAGTAAAAGTAATAGAATGATAAACGATGCAAGCTGGAAAACGATATCACCTGTGTTAATACCTTGCGCACCAGCTGATGCTAATACTAAAAAGTCTAATGACACTGTATTTCACTCCTTTCAATACGTGCCTACTCATCATGAAAATGAATAATGCGATTTAGCTTTGTTTCTAGTTTTAATCGGAATGCTTTTTCGGTTGAATTTTTAGATGAAATTTCTCGAAAAACTCCGAATTAAGTTCGTGATTAGTCTTGGAACTAGGTCCCCATAAAGGAATGGCGAAGGATCTCGCTTAGATCGATCTTTCGCCATTATGAACTAAGGTCCATGATCCTTGATGCTTTAATTTGCTGTTGTATGGGTTCTTTTTATTAAGCGTTTTGGCCCATTACGATGAACGCGATAACTACCCCGATGATCGGTAATGCTTCTACTAACGCAACCCCGATAAACATTGTAGTTTGAAGTCTACCTTGAAGTTCTGGTTGACGAGCGATTCCCTCAACTGTACGTCCAACGATAAGACCGTTACCAATACCAGCACCTAGTGCCGCTAAACCTACCGCAATTGCAGCTGCTATTAAATTCATTTAAAAGTCCTCCCTTTTTCCTATGAAAAGTTTTATTATAATAGAGTTTTTATATTAATGGTCCATGCTCACTTTATGAGACAAGTAAACCATTGTTAACATTGTAAAAATAAATGCTTGGATTGTACCTACGAAAATACTGAATCCCTGCCATGCAAGCATCGGTAAAATACCACCGATTGCACCGCCGACACCACTTGACATTAATCCTGCCAGTAAACCTAGTAAAATTTCACCTGCGTAGATGTTACCATAGAGACGCAGACCGAGAGTTAGAGTGTTTGCAAACTCTTCGATGATTTTTAGTGGGAATAAAAACTTCATTGGAGCGAAGAATGTTCCTCCATAATGTTTTGCCCCTGTTAACTTAACACCGTAATAATGAGATAGACCTACGACCATTACAGCTAAAGTTAATGTGATTGTTGGGTCTGCTGTAGGTGATTTCCACCACAGAACGCCATCAATCGATACTGAGAATGGTAGACCTAACATATTTGATACAAAGATGTACATAATGATTGTTACGCCCAATGTTAGGAAACGACCACCCGTTTGCCAGTCCATTGTATTCCCGATGATCCCTTTGACGAAGTCCAAAACCCACTCCATAAAGTTTTGCATCCCAGTTGGGCGGAGTTGTAAGGATTTTGCGCCAGCAGTTGCAAGTAAAAATACAATAATTGAAGCAATTGTGATCATAAGGACGTTGGCTAAATTAAATTGAAGTCCTAAAAATGTTACTATTGGAGCACCATGTTCCAAATTGTTTCACCTCTCTTTCAGTTTTTCCGGATGGATTGAAAAAGAAAATCTATCATAATGACGAAATGGTTTGTCATTAATCCTATAATCACGGCTACTAGGCTAAACGTTTCCGGGTAGCGCATTGCGATAAGAACTGCCAGCGCGGCAGCTGCTAGTCTGTTCAAAGATCCAAGAGACTTGACTCTCTTTTTCTTTTCATCTTCTTTTTTGTTCGCATTGTCGACGATGGTTTGTCCCATTCGGTTAACCTTGCTATGCATCGACCATAAATTGTATGTACTGATAAGAGTTCCCAGTATTAGCCCTAAAAAAATGTGAGGGTATGGCGTAAAGCCCCATCCTATCACAAATATTGCTAGTAGATTAATAATAATCTTAAGTTCTCTGATGAAAATTTGCTTGTATTCTTTAATATTCATCATGTCTCCCTTTTTTCAAGGCTTAGGCTTAAGATGGCTTAAGGCTTTGGGTGAGAATATGTTTATTTTTGATCATCGTTCACATTGAACTTCTTGATAAGCTGTAACATGCTATAGATGCCAGTCGCCAATCCTAGAAATAGACCTAAAATTAAAAATAATGGCAGCGTCCCTAACTCGGCATCCAGCCATTTTCCTAAAAATAAACCTATTAAGATTGAGCCAACCAATTGGGCAGAAATGGCGGACATAAGCGCCATCGCCTTATAAGGATTTCTAGGCCGTTTCTCATCACGCAAGGAAAAACACTCCTTCCGCTAAAGTTTTTTCAATTCACTGACAAATATATACATATTTTGCTCCCTTTTCACACCTTTTTTAGCATACAATAGGGCACTTTTAATGTCAATCCATTTTAAGTGAAAATCGTCACATATATGTCAAAATTTCGGAAGCAGCCCCTTCAGTGCCCTGTGAGAGGTATTTTCGACGTTGGGAACTGGTCGGTGGTACCTCACTGCCGCTGTACTATCATCGCTTTCCCCAGAGTACCCTTTCCCCCTTCCACCCAGCTTTAAACCTGTTTTTTGGGTAATTTGGTCAACAGATTGTCCATAAAAAGGGCTTTTCGTTAATTTAATATGCTTTTTTCATAACAATACAACCAATCTGTGAGAAAAAGGTTCGTTTTTATAATGAAATTACACTAAATTACCTTTATTTAATAATTCTACACATGGAAGTTCGGAAATGTCCTCCTCACAGGGCTGGCACCACTGCCAGCCCTTCTATTCACTTCCCCTCCCCAATGGTTATCCTACTTTGTTGCACTCCTTCTTTGCCGTTTTGTATTGCATAGACAATACAAATGTAATCCCCGTCGGCGAATGGAATGTCGTCTCGCTTCAGTTCAGCCTCTAGTAAACCTCTGTTCACATTTCTTTCCTGGACTAGGTGTCCGACGTAGGTTAAAGTCAGCGGGTCGAAGAGGGCAACTCCTAATTCCTCCGCTCCTTCTGGCAAGTAGAGTTCGTATTTATAAACATCATCCGCCCCACTCTCCTTCTCGAATGAAAAGCCCATAACCCGTGGATGGTCCGCATCTCCGACAACAAATAGATATGGGAGCAGAATTTCGTCATCACTGCTTGACTCTACTTTTACATTTCCGTAGTGAATGCCATCCGTTATCTTATTCGAATCGACAGTCACAGCTACAGTCACGATTCTCTTTTCCAGCGGTTTTAACGAAAAGGATAAAGGCAGCCTCCAGTGAACTCCTTCCTTCAAGTTAGGAGTGGCGAATGATATTTTTTCAGTTTGACTAGATTTATTTTCTAGCGTTATCTTTACCGACTTCTCAATCATTCCGCTATTTGGCACAATCGATCCCAACGCCAATGACCCGGGATATACCAACACCTTCGCATCCACCGCTTTCTCGACCTGAATCCGACCGGCCCCCTGCTCGTATGGGTTGTACATTCGACCCACATCATCGAAAATCGGTTTTGCTGTATTCATCAGCGCCGCCTTTACTTGCTCTGGATTCCAATCAGGGTGAGCCTGCTTGATTAACGCCGCCGCTCCAGCAACATGCGGTGCAGCCATACTTGTTCCTTGCAATGAAATGTAACCGTTCGGGATTGTGCTTTTAATTTTCACACCCGGTGCCACCACATCGGGCTTGATTCCCCAAGTGTGCGTAACCGGACCGCGTGAACTGAAATTGGCCAATTGGTCCTGCACCTTCCTCATTTTTGTCGCCGCCCACTCATGTCCTTTTTCCAGTTCGTCTTTTATAAAAAGTCCGTCCTCCCGGGTGAGCGCTACAACCGGAATCGTGATTGCCTCCTCTAGTCCTCCTGAAAAAGCTCCTTCCTCATTGTTAAAAATCAACACTGCTTTCGCGCCCTTTTTATAGGCATTATTAACCTTTTCCGTAAAAGATATTTCTCCTCTTTCGATTAAAACAATTTTGTCTTTGACATCCGGGAATTCTGTTGGGTATCCTAATCCACCGAAAATGATTTTGTGGCTTTTCGTTAGGTTCCAAGGTACGGAGCCTTGAAGTGGCTGAAGGATAAAGGTTTTGTTTGGAACCAACTCCAGCTCTAGTACAGGAATCTCAAGCGGCGGAGTCGAAGCACCAACTGAAATTGCTTTTTCCGAAGTGCCTGGCGAGCCCACCGTCCACAACCCAGGGCCGGAGTTTCCATTTGAAGTTACCGCAATAACTCCTTTTTCCACCGCCTTATCGAGTGCCATGCTCGTCGGATAATCCGGACCGTTGACTGAGCTGCCAAGCGATAGATTAATAATGTCCATTCCATCCTCGACCGCTTTTTCAATGGCGGCAATGACTTGATCGGATGTTCCGACACCACCCGGACCGAGCGCACGATAGGCATAAATTTCAGCATCGGGTGCTACCCCAAGGTACTTTCCGTTGGCACCAATGATTCCAGCCACATGTGATCCGTGCAAGGTAGCCTCCCCTTGGCTTTTCACCGTTTCCATCGGATCCTCGTCCTCATCGACAAGGTCAAACCCACCTTGATAATTTCGTTGCAAATCTCCATGAGTATAATCAATGCCCGTATCGATAACACCGACCTTCACACCTTTACCTGTCAGGCGCCGACCCTTCTCATCGAATTCACCGCGGAGAAGCATTCCACCGATGAAAGGCACACTTTGATCAAGCTCGACTTTATAGGTACTTGTATGATGCACCTCTTTAATCCCGGGCTGCCGTTTTATTTTTTCAATATCTTCCTCGGTTCCAACAATCGATGCACCTTGAAGGACCGTATCAAACACCTTGTCTAGTTTTACATTTGGATAATTGGCTTTTATTTTCTTAAGTACTTCTTGGTCTTCAACTTCAATGATGAACTTTTTGGATTGATTCTTTTCTGGAGGGGTTACGTTTATTTTAATTGGTTTTATTTTCGGAACATTCGTATGGATTTGATGTGCATAAGTATGCGTAAGTTGACTTGATAAAAGCAGGTTGACGAGGGTCAAACTAATGATAGTTTTTAGCATTATAGCACCACACTCCTTAATCGATTATTGTGTCACTATAATGGTATTTTTATGTAAAAATTTATTAATCGGAGTGTGACAAGGTTTTTGGACTGTATCAATAGTTTTAAATATAGTTAGTAGAGCGAGGGTAGTAAAGTTGACCTTTTCAAAGATAAAATAATAATTTATAAGGAACATATAATTTCCTGTGTACCTATTTCGAGTTTCTTCCTATTATATATAGCAAATTTTTTGCAAAATCCAACTACTTGGCAACTGCAATGAAACACCATTAGCCATTTTTTTGAAACAGGTTTTTTGTGTGGTTTTTTTCTTCTCTGTTAAAACGCTTTCATTCTTAAGCGCATTATTAAGCAAAAGTAATTGTGGGACGGAGAACCCGGCCCCATGTCCCACTCAACATTGTCTAGCTCCAGCGCCTATCGCCTAGCAAACTTCAGGTCTCCTCCCTACGATAAGTCAACTAAGAATTGCTAACGCAATTCAAGTTTCCTTTATCTCAGTCGAAGCCCCTCCAGTTTGTACGGCGATGAGCAAGGCGCTTCCGCTTTTCTATTATAAAAATGCTTCTGGGCGTTGTTCGATTTGACCAAAATGGTAGCGGATGGCTTCAGCAATGCGTTCGCTGGCTTTTCCATCTCCGTATGGGTTCGAAGCTTTTGCCATTTTTTCATATTCAATCTGATCTGTAAGCAAGTCGGATGCTAAACGATAGATTGTATCCTCATCTGTTCCGGCCAACTTCAATGTGCCGGCTTCGATTCCTTCTGGACGCTCCGTCGTGTCGCGTAATACAAGAACTGGAACTCCAAGCGATGGCGCCTCCTCCTGAACGCCGCCGGAATCGGTCAAAATTAAATGAGCACGAGCGGCAAAGTTATGGAAGTCAATCACATCAAGCGGTTCAATTAATTGAATGCGATCATGTCCGCCCAAAATTTCACCAGCAATTTCACGTACAGCAGGATTCATATGGACAGGGTAAATGACCTGAACATCAGCGAACTCATCTACGATGCGGCGAATCGCACGGAACATATTGCGCATCGGCTCCCCAAGGTTTTCGCGACGGTGTGCTGTCACAAGTACAAGTCTGCCCCCGCTTACTTTTTCAAGAACCTCGTTTGTATAATCTTCTTTTACCGTAGTTTTTAAAGCATCAATCGCTGTATTTCCGGTGATAAAGATTGCCTCTTGCTTTTTATTTTCATTCGTAAGGTTTTCGAAGGCTTTTTCCGTCGGTGAAAAATGAAGGTCAGCGATCACGCCTGTTAATTGGCGGTTCATCTCCTCCGGAAATGGCGAATATTTATTCCAAGTCCGTAAGCCGGCTTCAACATGACCCACCGAAACCTGATTATAATACGCAGCAAGGCTCGCGATAAACGTTGTTGTCGTATCGCCATGAACAAGCACGATGTCCGGTTTGACCTCTTTGATAACAGCATCCAAACCTTCAAGCCCTCTAGTTGTCACATCGATAAGTGTTTGGCGGTCCTTCATGATGTTTAGATCGTAATCAGGTTTTACATTAAAAATTTCTAAAACCTGATCGAGCATTTGGCGATGCTGAGCTGTTACCGCAACAATGGATTCAAACTGTTCCGGGCGTTTTTCCAGTTCCAGCACAAGCGGGCACATTTTAATCGCTTCCGGTCTAGTTCCAAAAGTCGTTAAAACTTTAATTCGTTTTGACATTTTTATTCACTCCAATTAATTGTTCCGAACAAAGCGACCAAGGTATTTTGGGCTAAATAAGCAACTTGCCACTACTATTGAGTGGCATGTGCATAGTAAACGGCGATTATTTTGTTCCGAAAAGACGGTCTCCCGCATCTCCTAAACCTGGAACAATATAGCCGTGGTCATTCAATTTTTCATCTAATCCAGCAATATAAATATCAACATCAGGATGTTCTTTTTGAACCACTTCAACACCTTCAGGAGCAGCAATGACACACATTAAACGAATATGAGTGGCACCGCGTGTTTTTAAAGAAGTAATCGCAGCAGCAGCTGAGCCTCCTGTAGCAAGCATTGGATCTAAAACGATGAACTCGCGCTCTTCGATGTCAGATGGAAGCTTCACATAGTATTCGACAGGCATTAGCGTTTTAGGGTCACGGTATAGACCAACATGACCAACCTTTGCAGCCGGAATCAGCTTTAAAATACCGTCTACCATTCCAAGACCTGCACGTAAAATTGGAATTAGACCCAGCTTTTTACCTGCAAGCACATTTGCTTTAGCCGTTGCTACTGGTGTTTCAACGGTTACTTCCTTAAGTGGAAGGTCACGTGTTGCTTCGAAAGCCATTAAACTAGCAATTTCGTCTACCAGCTCGCGAAATTCTTTTGTACCCGTATTTTTGTCACGAATCATTGTAAGCTTATGTTGAATTAACGGATGATCAAAAACATGAATTTTTCCCATCTTACCGTCTCCTTTTCTCATTTTCACATTATGTATTTTGCCCATTTTTATATTTTTGAAAGACATTGCTTTTATTTCAAAAAAGAATGAGGGCAGCACAGTTGACATATTTGGACAAATTATGTGGATTCTATGATGGCCGAAAAAAGCACATCCCGCCACCAGTTATGGAATTAAGAGAATTCTGCTCCTGCGATTACTCGTCGCATAAAAAAAATTGCCGAATAAGGTTAAAAAATTTGCCTACTTTGGTCAAATTGTGTCTATCTAGTAAATTGTATAAGAAAATAGTAATAGAGACAAGTGAATTGGGAAAAGTCATCGGCTAAAATAGATATAAAAGAAAATTGGGATAGTTCGAAAAAATAAAACTGACGCTGCAACTGCGTAGCGGGCTGGTACAAAAACAAAAATTTAAAAGCCGATTTACTTAGAAATCGACTTTGGAGTAATTTTGATTATATAAAAATTTTTAGTTGCTGTTGGATTGTACGTTCTCCCACTCAACTTCTTGAGCCGTTTTTTTCTCAAATTTAATTCCATTCATAATTAGGCATGCTCCGAGGAATACAACCGCTGCCGCCCCTATTAATGCCGAGTTGAAGCTATGTGTGACCGATGATAAAAGACCTGCAATTGTTGGTCCGATCATTTGGCCGATTGCATAAATGGCCGTCATATAGCCAATAAGTCGGCTCGTATTGGATAGATTCATTTGACGCGCGATAGTTGTTGCCAGGGTGGTGATACCCATAAATGTCGCACCAAATAGTGCGGCACTGATCATTAAGCTAGTTGCCGACATCCACATCACCGGTAGTGCGATGCCGAGAGATTGTAATACCATCGCAAAAATCAAGGATTTTATAAGTCCCCACCTTTTTCCAATCAATGACCAAATTGCACATGACGGGATGGCAGCCAAGCCTACGATCATCCAGATAAAGGTTGCAGCGCTGCTGGTTGGCAACATTTTTTCAGCAAAAGAAACGATAAATGTTCCTGTTACAATATAGCCCAAGCCCTCTAAACCGTAAGCCGCAACTAACCATGGAAGCCATTTAGCGGGTGGCACCTGGTTTCTGACTACTTGATTATTTGTTTTTTCAATCGAATTAGGATAATCTACGAGCAGAATCCAAACAAAGAGTGTTAGAATAGCTGCTACAATTCCGAGCCCAACCCATACACCTTCCCACTGGAAAAAGCGGTTTAGAGCTGGCGTGAACAATCCTGTAGTGAAAATTCCAAACCCTACACCACTGTAAAAAAAACCAGACCAATTTGTTTTGTTTCTGGCAGCCAGTTTGTCTAAAACAATACTGGAGGCCAACACGAATACAAAAGCGCTTGCCACACCCGATAGAAAACGAAGGATAAACCAGAATATAAAAGAATGTGATAAACCCATAATGGCAGTTGTTGAGATACTAATAATTAGACTTAGTCTTAGAAGGAACGTCCGATTGTTGTTCAATGGTACGACACTTGTAATGAATGCCCCGACCAAATATCCAGCGTAATTGCTTGTTGCCAGGTACCCAGCCATGGCGTCAGAGAAGCCAATCGCATTTTGCATCAACGGTAGTACTGGCGTATATGTAAATCTCCCGATTCCCATTGCAATCATTAAAGAAAAAATACCTCCAATTAAAAAAAGAAAAGGCTGCTTTTTCAAATACTCACCCCCGGACCCCTGATTTTTATAATTTTATCACAGTTTTTTACTTATAGTTTAAAATTCCTTTACACTGTATTGCAACTGCTTGGAATAAACTGTAAATTACTTGTAAATAATAAATTAGAAGTAATGAATAAAGGAACTTTGCTAATGAGGGTTATTTCAGCTCTATTTTCAATGCTTATGCCAGGGTTTGGCCAAATATATAATCGGCAATTTATAAAAGGGATTTTCTTTGTAATACTAGAACATTACGTTAATGCGTCTGCCAATATAAACAAGGCCATTCACCTTGATTTTAACGGGTTTCATCAACAAGCACTGGAGGCAGTTATTTACGATGGTTTGTTATTTTATCCGGGTTTCTATGTCTATGCGGTATGGGATTCTTGGTTTTATGCAAAGGTGGGAGCAAATAAAACAAAAACGGCGATTCCTTTTATAATAAGCGGATTTTTAGGTGAATTCGGCTCAATTTATGCTACGAAGATACCAATCCCCTCTTTAACAACGGGACTGCTTATGATTATTCCTATGATTATCGGGATGATTGTCTTTCGGAAGCAGTGAAGGGTTGATGGGGCGTCAGGCTACCTTGACGGTGGGTCAATGGGGCGGTGAGCCAGAGGGTCCCGACCCTCTGACCTCATTCGGGACATAGATCCCGACCCCATGGCTCTTATTAATTATAGATTCGGATATAATTGGAATTTTGAAGTTAAATCTTCTACACGCTTCGCTGCTTCAGCCAATTTTTCTTCGTTATCTACATTTTTTAATGTTAAGCCAATGATTGATGCAATTTCGTCCATTTCTTCTAGACCAAAACCGCGGCTTGTAACTGCAGCTGTACCAATACGGATACCGCTTGTTACAAATGGGCTTTCTTGGTCGAATGGAATGGTATTTTTGTTAACAGTGATGCCGACATCATCTAATGCTTTTTCAGCTACTTTTCCTGTTAATCCTAATTTACTTACATCGATTAATAATAAGTGGTTGTCTGTACCGCCTGATACTAGTGTTAAGCCTTCTTTTTGCAGGCCTTCTCCAAGACGTTTTGCGTTGTCTTTAATATTCCCGGCATATTCTTTAAAGCTGTCTTGTAGTGCTTCACCGAATGCAACAGCTTTTGCTGCGATTACGTGCATTAATGGACCGCCTTGGATTCCAGGGAAGATTGCTTTATCAATTTTTTGAGCAAATTCTTGTTTACATAAAATCATACCGCCACGTGGTCCACGTAATGTTTTATGTGTAGTTGTTGTTACGAAATCAGCGTATGGTACAGGATTCATGTGCAGGCCGGCTGCCACAAGACCAGCGATGTGAGCCATATCGACCATTAAGTAAGCTCCCACTTCATCAGCAATTTCGCGGAATTTCGCAAAGTCAATTTCACGAGGATATGCACTTGCGCCTGCTACGATCAATTTCGGCTTATGTTCTTTAGCTTTTGCTAAAACATCTTCATAATCGATTTGTTGTGTTTCTTTGTCGACTCCATACTCAACAAAGTTGTATTGAATTCCACTGAAGTTAACAGGACTTCCGTGTGTTAAATGTCCTCCGTGTGATAAGTTCATTCCTAGAACTGTATCCCCTGTTTGTAAAATTGTGAAGTAAACCGCCATGTTCGCTTGTGCACCTGAGTGTGGCTGAACATTGACATGCTCTGCTCCAAAGATTTGCTTCGCACGATTTCTTGCGATATCTTCTGCTACGTCCACATACTCACAGCCGCCATAGTAACGTTTACCAGGATAGCCTTCTGCATATTTGTTTGTTAAAACAGAACCTTGTGCCTCCATTACTGCTTCACTTACGAAATTTTCTGACGCAATTAATTCAATTTTATTGCGTTGACGACCAAGTTCGTCTTGGATTGCTTGATATAACTCTTGGTCTTGCGATTTTAAATGTTCCATGTTTTCCTCCTAAGATATATATATTAATTTTTGATAAAATCCGAATATTAATGTTCGTAAACCATTGTAACATATTTATTTTTAATAAAAAACCCAAAAAATTTTAGCTTTCGCAGGAAATGTTCGCTTCTATATCCGAATAAACTGCTCGCTCTCCACCGATAAGCTTCGGTCTTGTCCGAACCATCGTAACGTGAGCTTGTCCAATTTCTGTTATTTTACCACGAACTGGAACCGCTACGTGCTTAATATGCATTCCAATAAATGTGTCACCAATATCAATGCCGGCATCAGCTTTTATGAATTCTACCATTTTCGGGTTTTGAAAATGTCTATAGGCGTATGTTGCCATTGCCCCTCCCGCTGTTTTGACCGGAATGACAGATACTGGCTCGAACCGCTTTTGCTGTGCGGTTTCTTTTTCAACGACTAGGGCACGGTTTAAATGCTCACAGCATTGGAATGCTAGCTGTACACCTGTTTTTTGCTTAAAATTTTGAAATACTGAGAAAATTGTTTTCGCAACTTCGTCCATTCCGGATGTTCCAATTCGTTTGCCGATGACTTCACTTGTGCTGCACCCAATGACCAGGATGTGGTCTGATGTAAGGTTTGCCACTGCCTGAAGGTCTGCGAGCACGGTTTCAAGCTGTATTTTTATAAGTTTTAAATCTATTTCCACTTTTAAGGGCTCCTTTCTTGGATGATATGTGCTGGGACGCGGGGACCGACCCCATGGCTCGTCCACCTTACACAATCTGGGACGGAGAACCCGCCCCCCCCGCGGCACAGCTCGCATACAAAAATAGCAGGTATTTTGCATACACCTGCTAACCAGATTGAATGTTTCGTTCGAGGGAGAGGAAGTCGTCGACGAGACGGTCCCCATCCTACTACATTGTTATTTTTTTTCGTAATCTGTAATTTTTGTAATTCGATTTAAATGACGGCCGCCTTCGAAGTCGGTTGTGAGCCATGTTTTTGCAATTTCTCTAGCCAAGCCTGGACCAATTACGCGTTCACCCATTGCGAGGATGTTGCTATCATTGTGCTCACGTGTTGCTTTTGCACTGAATACGTCATGAACGAGCGCACAACGGATGCCTCTTACCTTATTTGCTGAAATGGACATACCGATTCCTGTTCCGCAAATCAAAATGCCGCGGTCGAACTCCCCGCTTGCGACTTTTTCCGCGACCGGAATTGCATAGTCGGGATAATCTACGGAGTTGCTGCATTCACAGCCGAAATCCTCATACTCAATCCCCATTTCTTGCATTAGGGCTATAATCTCCGCTCTAATATGGATCCCACCATGATCTGATGCGATTGCTACTTTCATTTTATTTGCCTCCTAATTGAAATTGGTTAATTGTTTGCTTCAATGTTTGTGCTTGGTCTGATAATTGACCTGCAATAATTGCAATATCTTCAATCATCGCTGCCTGCTCAGTCGTCGTTGCAGAAATTTCCTGAGACCCCGCAGAAGTTTCCTCGGCAATAGCTGCCACTTCCTCTGATTGAGCCGATGTATCTTGAATATAGCTCATTTGTTTTTGGGCAAAAACAGCAATTTGTTGAACAGCTTCCTCCATTTGATGAACAGACACTGTCATTTGTTCAATCGCTTCATTCGTTTCAATACCCTTATCGGCACCTTTATTAGCAGTGTCAACTTGCTCAAGAATCTGGGTAACGACATTTTTAACTTCTACTTGAATATTCCCAACTAAGTCGGAAATTCCATGAACAGCTTGTCTACTTTCATCAGCTAATTTACGAACTTCTTCGGCTACAACGGCAAAACCTTTGCCATGCTCGCCCGCACGTGCAGCCTCAATCGAAGCATTGAGCGCCAAGAGATTTGTCTGCTCAGCGATATCTCCGACTAATGAAATGATATTTTCAATTTCCTTCGCATTTTTCTCCAGTCGTTGAACTACCGCCAACGATGCTTGATTTTCTTTTGCAAGTAGTTCAATTTCTTGGACTAGCGAACGAATGACTTTTTTACTATTTTCCAAAGAAACAACCATATTCGCGGAAACCGCTTGAGAATCAGTTGCATGTTTTAATACTTCCTGGGAAATTTCCGTAACCGTATTAATCGATTCAACCGTTGATGTGATCGCGCTGGCTGAGCGCTCCGCACCGTTTGCAATATCCTCGAGCGTTGACGAAATAGCCTCAGCTTGAATAGCTGCTGTTTTTGACGCTTCAGAAATACGATCCACATTTTGGTTCGTACTTTGGAAGTTTTGCTCAATATTGATAACCATTGTTCTCAATGATTTTAACATGTTATTAAAAGCAAGTCCTAAAGAACGAATTTCATCGTCCGATTTTGACACCTTCGCATCCTCAGAAATATCACCGCCAGCGGCCTTATAGACGGCTGCTTCAAGAATTTGCAGCGGTTTGACGATAAAACCAGCAGCAAAATAGGCAAGAATTCCCGACCAAATAATTCCTAACAACAAGGTGATAATTGTAAACATCTCTTCGCTAATTGAGATAAAATCTTTCGCATAATCATATAAGAAGTATATGAAAAATGCACTTGTTGAATAGGTTATAATTGAAACAATGGTGATGAAAACTACTACTTTCATGCGTAAGCTAAACTTGTATTTTCTCTGCATTATGGCCTCCCGATATTCGTACAGAACTGTTTCTCCTTTAATCTCCACAAAACATTATTTTTATATAAGAAAAAAATCAGGGCTTGGTGGGAAGTCTAATGTTGATCTGCTTCACCCTGATTGTCCAATTTTTCAATAAGCTTAAGAATAGCCTCTTCAATTTCATTGAAAGTTTTTTCGTAGTCATTCAATGAGCCACCATATGGGTCAGCAATATCAGCTTTCCTATTCAGGGCGTACTCTTTTAAACTAAAAACCTTTTCGGTCGCCTTCGGATAGCGCTGCTGGATCAATTGCTTGTGACTATTTCCCATTGTCAAAATTAAATCTGACCAGGCAACAAGCTCTGTTGTAAGCTGCTTCGACTTATGATCAATTGGTATAGATTGATTTTTTAAAATTTCAATTGAATGAGCGGAAGCTGAACTCCCATCGTGCGCAAAAATGCCAGCTGATCTTACTTCAAAACGATTATTCGTTTTATGCTTAAAAATAGCCTCGGCCATCGGGCTCCTGCATGTATTCCCCGTACAAATAAATAGAATTTTATGCAAGCAGCTCCCTCCTTCACTCATAAAGTTTTACCATATATTTATATATTATAAAGCAAACCGGCCACTTCTAATATCATTTAATTAAAATAATCGAAAAAAGTTCAAAATAAGGACTAGGGTTGAGCTTCATCAATTGGCATGACCTAAAGCAATTAAAAACGCACAAAGGATTCCATGCTAAAATCCCTTGTGCATTATTTTTTAAAAAAAAGCATGTAAATTTCAAAATGGCAATAATAGCTTCAACCCGAATGCGAGGAGGATACTGCCACCAAGGGCTTCGCCATACGACCCAAGCCAAGTCTGAACCTTTCTGCCGAGCAGCAAGCCCACCCATGTTAGGACCATACTGAAAAATCCAAAAAGAAAAATGGCTACAGCTGTCCGTGCACCAAATATCCCGAGGCTTAAACCAACCGAAAAACTATCCAGGCTGACACTTAGCGCGAAAATAATTAAACCAAATCCAATTGGTGTAACAAGAGTTTGCTGCCCCGATTTAAAAGATGATACGACCATCTGTAGACCCAAAATTAATAAAAGTGCACCGCCAATATAGGAAGCAATGCCACTGAAATGAACAGAAATCATGCGCCCGAGGCCAATCCCCAAGAGCGGCATTATTACATGAAAAATTCCGATTGTGATTCCTATGTAGAACACTTGCTTTAAACGGAGTCGAATCATACCCATTCCCAAGCCTAACGAAAAGGCGTCCATTCCAAGAGCTATTGCCATGATGGAGAGCGTTATGATCTCCCCAATTAGTTCTGTTATTCCCATCGTCTTTCCCCCTCAGACGTGCTTGTATAACATATGCACGTCCATGGAGTTTTAGAATTATTGAGAAAAAATTATATTGGGGCATCAGTTGTGACACCGGTGGTACTTGTCCACATTTTATTCTTTTATTATGTTTCCTCCGGCAGCTTTGGATAGGCGATTCATTACGGCCTCGCCTACGCCGGTTTGCGGAAAGCTTTCGCTGAATATAATATCGATTTTTTCTTCGTCGAAAGCGCGAAGGCTGTCATACAAATGGTGGGCAACGGTTTTTAAATCTTCACGATATCCACAGGTTATTACGATATCCGCATTATAGTTCTGTTTATTTTCTTCAGTTGTCAACATTCCCACTTTTTTACCGTTTTGGTGCTCTTCATCAATGAGCTTTTGGATAAAATCACGGGGGCCGTCTACGATATACAACGGTGCTTTTGGTGCATAATGCGTATATTTCATGCCCGGTGATTTGGGAGCTTCGTCTTTTTCCAAAAGGGCCTTATCCACAGCTACAGATCCAATCACTGCTTCTATTTCTTCTCTAGTTACTCCACCTGGGCGCAAAATTATTGGCGGAGTGCATGTACAATCAATGACTGTGGATTCTACGCCGACACCGGTTGCACCACCATCCACCACACCAGCAATTCTTCCGTTCAAATCGTGCAAAACATGGTCCGCATTGGTCGGACTCGGTTTTCCAGATAGATTGGCACTCGGTGCAGCCACTGGTGCATCCGCAGCCTCTATTAAAGCGAGGGCTACCGGATGGTCAGGCATTCGAATCGCCACTGTTTGTAAACCGGCTGTCACTTTTGGAGAAACAACCGAATTGCTTTCAAAAATAATCGTTAATGGGCCTGGCCAAAATGAATCCATTAATTTTTGAGACACAGCTGGAATATTTTTAACTAACTTATTTAATTGATTAATATTGGATATGTGGACAATTAGCGGATTATCACTTGGGCGTCCTTTTGCTTCATAAATCTTCGAAATCGCTTGATCTGACAAGGCATTGGCCCCTAACCCATACACCGTTTCTGTTGGAAAGGCGACCACTTCTCCCCTACTTATCCACATGGCAGCGTTTTTAATTTGTGGATTACTTGTGAGTTCCGATGAATTTTTGTCCACAATCCAATGATGTGTTTTTAAATTATTCATATTTTAGTCCCTTCTCTTGCTATATCGCTATTTTCTGTATTTTATATTAATCGGTATAAACAAAATTATCCACATAATGTGGATAATTCTCTTAAAAAAGTGGATAACTTTGTGGATTTTGTTAGTTATTCCAATATTTTTGTATAGAAAATTGTTTTGAATCTCTCTCAATCACTAAAAAGTATAATACATAATCACAGGTTGTTCATTATTTATGTTTTGATAGTGCTCAAAATCTAACATTTCCACAGGTGTTTCATCAGCCAACTGGAACCCTAGCATGTGAAAAAGTTTAACAGATCGTTGATGTCTTGTGCATAAAAACAGCTTCCGCAGACTATTTTTTTTCGAATAATCAATAACCGCCCTCATGATTTCTAAAATACTAAGTTGATCCGACTTTTCATTGATAACAAAAGATCTCAATAGCCCATTTTGTTGCTGAAATTCAAATCCGACCACAGCAACAAGAGACTGATCATCCCCATTTGTGGACAGGCTGTGTGTTTCTTTTTCCATAATTAAAAAGTTATCCACATTTTGTTCAATTCCGTGCGTTTGCAGGCCCGCCTGCCCTACTAGTTGTTCAATTCTATTAATATCATCGTGTTTTGCTTTACGAATAATTTGCATGTTAAGTGTCTCTCCCTACTTTTCATTTTTAGCGGTGTATTTACGCGATTTGCGGAGTGGGACACAGTTCCCGACCCCATGGCCCAGACCCCGCGGCTCACACCGCCCCCTAACCCATTTACTAAAAGCTATGATCGAAAAGTAGATCTCATGACTATTAATTCTATTAATTTTTTATTTATGATTAACATTCTCATTAGAATGCACCTAGTAATTTTTCAATTAATTCTACGATAAATGATTTTACTACTACTTTTTCCTGTGAATCTGCTGTAGCTGGTTTAGATTCTTCATCTGCTTGCTTTACTGCATCACCATTTGAAAAATCTAGGAAGCATAGCGGTGGGAACAGTACGCACCACCAATTTGCACCTTCAGCATTACCAAGTGAAATTAAAATTGCTTCATATTGGCCAGCCGGGTAAATAAAGTTGCCATAAATTTTTGTTGGGAAATTTACATTGTCAAAATCAACATGAACCTTTTGGTTGCTGCCTTCCTGTTCTAATACTTGATAAGTGATTTTTTCAATTTCCGGAACGCGGTTGTCAATTAAAGTTCTAGCTGCCTCAATGGAAGTTAAATCCTCAACCCATTTCGTGATTTCAGCGTTTACCGCATCACGAACTTTTCTTTTTAATGCTTGATCTTCGTTTGAATCACTATTTGCAAGAATTCGTAATCTGATGGCTTCATCCGGAATTACAACTGGCCCCTCCGCCTCTACAATTGCTCTATCAAAAATTTGAATTAAATTTGCACCTATTAAAATTAAAAGCATGAATATGATTGCTTGTGTTTGTTTTTTCATTTTATCTCCACCGTCCTTACTAAGACAGTGTGGACAAAAACAAAACATCTTAAACTAGCAGAATTAAATTTTTATAAAAATAATTTAATAGATTTGTAGATTGGGCTGCCGGGGCGGGCATGCCTACGGAAATCCGGCTGTTGACACGGATCATCAAGAGTTCAGCCGGAAATCCCAAGACTTTACCCGTAAATATAAATGCTTTACTCGGAATAGCTACCCGATCAGAACCTCCCAAATACCATCCTGTCTTTTCCGTTGATATCATGGACGATTTCAACATGAATGCCTTTGTGCTGAAAAGTTTTCTGGAGCATATCAGCAACATTTTCTCCTTGGCCTACCCCAATTTCGAAGGCAATCAAAGCATGGTCTTCTACAACATGCGGCAATTGATCCATAAAGCGTCGGTATAGGTCAAGGCCGTCGGTACCGCCAACCAGCGCTCGGATAGGTTCATGGTCTTTGACAATGTCGGACAAATTCTCAATGTCCCCTTCCGGAATATAGGGAGGGTTGGAGACGATTATGTCGAACTTTTCACCACGCTCCAAGAATGGCGTCAATAAATCCCCTTGAATAAAGCAGATTGATGGTGCCTCAAGATTTTGTGCATTTTTATGGGCCACTTCAAGCGATTCCTCCGCGATATCTGTTGCGGTTACTCGAAGCGCTGGATCCTCAAGCGCCAATGTAATCGCGATGATGCCGCTTCCTGTTCCAATATCAACAACGTTGAGTTTTTCCGAACGACCGCTAAAGTGCTCTTTTTTTCTTTTTAAAACACCTTCTATTAATTCTTCCGTTTCCGGGCGTGGGATCAACACTTCCTCGTTCACTTCAAACTTTCTTCCGTAAAAAAATTCATATCCCATTAAGTATTGGACAGGTGTGCCACCAGCATATTGATAGACATCTTCGATAAAAGCTTCCTTAGTCTTTTCGTCCATCCATTGATCTCTTATTGATGCGTAGAGCTGTGCCCGTGACATTTGAAGGTGATGTCTTAGTAAAAGTTCAGCCGCAAATGGTTCTCTATTTTGTTTTTCTAAAAAAGAAGAAGCCCAATTGAGGGCTTCGTGTATTTTTGTAAATGTTGGTTTCATTACTCAGCTTGCTCCATTTTTTTCGCTTGGTCATCCAAAATTAACGCATCAATAATTTCATCAAGTTTTCCTTGTAAAATTTGATCAAGCTTTTGAATTGTTAAACCAATGCGGTGGTCTGTTACACGGTTTTGCGGAAAGTTGTACGTACGGATACGTTCAGAACGGTCTCCTGTTCCAACGGCTGATTTACGGTTTTGATCGTATTCAGCCTGTGCTTCCTGCTGGAATTTATCATAAATACGGGCACGTAATACCTTCATTGCTTTTTCTTTGTTCTTGATTTGCGACTTTTCATCTTGACATGAAACGACGATACCAGTCGGGATGTGGGTCAAACGTACAGCAGACATCGTTGTGTTAACACTTTGTCCACCGGGTCCGCTTGACGCAAATGTGTCTACACGGATGTCTTTCTCATGAACTTCTACCTCAACCTCTTCCGCTTCAGCAAGTACAGCAACTGTTGCAGTCGATGTATGGATGCGACCGCCAGATTCGGTTTCCGGCACACGTTGTACGCGGTGAGCGCCATTTTCAAACTTCATTTTAGAATAAGCGCCGTTACCGTTAATCATGAAAATAATTTCCTTGTAGCCACCAATTCCGGTTGAGTTCGCTTCAATAACTTCCGGCTTCCAGCCTTGCGCTTCAGCATAACGGCTGTACATACGGAACAGGTCACCGGCAAACAATGCCGCTTCGTCTCCACCGGCAGCACCACGAATTTCAACGATAACGTTTTTGTCATCGTTCGGATCTTTTGGTAAAAGTAAAATTCGCATCCGTTCCGAAAGTTGTTCTTCCTGTTCAGAAAGCTCCGATACCTCTTCCTTCACCATTTCGCGCATTTCAGCATCTAATTTTTCCTCAAGCATTGCTTTTGCATCCTTCAATTGCTCAAGTACCTCTTTATATTCACGGTAAACCTGAACAGTCTCCTCAATTCCTGACTGTTCTTTTGAATACTCACGTAATTTATTTGTATCACTAATGACATCTGGGTCACTTAGTAGTTCATTTAATTTCTCATATCGGTTTTCAATCGCTTGTAAACGGTCTAACACACATAGTCACCTCATTAATTAGTCCATAACATTTCAATTATAGTATAAGTGATATTGCTAGTCAAAATTATAGTGAAATTATATTTGTGGTAAAGAAGATGGGGCAGCGGATGGGACATTAGTTGGCACGTCAGTGGTGCCTGTGCCCAAAGTCAAGAAAAGTGTCCAGTACTTTTGTTTGGGAAGGAGTACTAGACACTTTGCGAGGATTGTTATGCATTATTATTGTTTACTCGTAAGTCGATTTTGTAGCGTGGGACGGCGTTGGCTAGTTTTCTTTGAAGGTCATCCGTTCGCCAGTGAAGGTCGTCTCTAGATAGATTGCGCTTTGGCGTCACGTTAACGATTGCTTTGTGACCATTGATATAAATCATTCCTGCGTTGAAGGCATTGGTGCTTTCAACGATTTCACGTAGTTTTTGTTGGTAGGCCCCATGGTTATTATGGGCTTCATTTTCGGTGTTCAGGTCTAGAAAGTTTGGGTTTCGATCAGCGATATCCGTTATTTCCCCTTCTACATAGGAAACATCCTTCCGCCCTGATTCTTCGTTATCTCTTAATGTGTCACTGGTTTCAGACTGAAAGCCAAATTGATTACCATTGTTCATTGTTCCACATGCAGTAAGTACGGTAAGTATAAGCATCAATAAAAAAACAAACGCCTTATTCATTGACTACACCTCCTAAAAAATAGGTTGCCAAAAAACAAAGCGATCAATACAGGTAATTATAAGTAAAATCGGTTTCAATCGTAGAAGTCAGCTAGACCATTGAGGAAAAACCATCAAGGCAAAAATAAAATGCAGACGGACTTTTCCTCTGCATATTGCACACTTTTTTATATAATTGCTGATATATTTGTTTTTTTACTCACAGGTTTCCCTGGTACTTGATGACAATGGCGGCAACGTGATTCGTATGCTTCTGATGCCCCAACTAAGATAACAGGGTCATGATAAGAAGCTGGTTTTCCGTTGATTAATCGTTGGGTTCGACTTGCTGGTGAGCCACAAACAACACAAATGGCTTGAAGCTTTGTGACTGATTCTGCCAATGCCATTAACTTTGGCACGGAGCCAAATGGCTCCCCACGGAAGTCCTGGTCAAGTCCCGCGCAAATGATGCGGTAGCCCTTATTTGCTAAAAGCTGTGCTACTTCAACGATTTCATCATCAAAAAATTGTACTTCATCGATCCCGATAACATCTGTCTCAGGATTTACTAATTCTATGATTCGTGCTGAATTTTCAACTGGTTTTGCTATGACAGAGGTTCCATTATGGGAAACAACAGAGGATTTGCTATACCGATTATCGATAATCGGCTTAAAAACTTGAACAGTCAGCTTTGCGTACTCTGCCCGCCTAATGCGTCTGATGAGTTCCTCTGATTTTCCAGAAAACATGCTTCCACAAATGACCTCGATCCAACCGCTTTGCTTCATAACGTACACGACGATCTCCCCTTGTAAATCATGTTGTTTTTACCATTAACAGGTTAAAAGTAAAAAGGGCTTATCTCAAATGTGCCCGACACCACATACCTATATGCGGATTTATCTACACCCATAAAGGATGGCAGATAGACACTTTGAAACAGCCCCTCATAGTTATTCTAATTATCCAAAATCAATGTACTCATGCTAAGGCGCATGCATTGATCTTTGAATAAAAATGATTACTTAAGATTGTATTTTTTCTTGAAGCGATCCACACGGCCGCCAGCATCAGCGAACTTTTGACGTCCAGTATAGAATGGATGGCATTCAGAACAAATTTCTACCTTTACTGCATCCTTTACTGATCCGCTCTCAAATTCATTTCCGCAAGCACATGTCACCATTACTGTTTTATAGTTAGGGTGAATTCCTTGTTTCATGATTTTCATCTCCTTCCGCCCTGAATCCTGAGGAAACAGAGTTTAACTTAACACACATGAAAAGATTATAACAGGAATGTATTCGTAATGCAAGAATACATTTCTACCCTTATCAGCCTGTACAAAAGGCCCTTAATCGGCAAGAAATGCCATATAATTTCAGCATTTTGCGTCCCTATTTTAATTACCTTTTAGTTACTCCACGCATTTCTTCGTCCATCTTTTGGAAGAATTCCTCGTTGGTTTTTGTATTTTTTAAGCGCTTTAAGAAGCGTTCTACAAAATCAGGTGTATCCGTCATTGTTTTACGGATTGCCCATAGTTTGTCCAAATGATTCTTCGGTAATAACAACTCTTCTTTCCGTGTTCCTGAACGGCGAATGTCAATGGCTGGGAAGATACGGCGCTCTGCAAGACTGCGGTCAAGATGCAGCTCCATGTTACCTGTTCCTTTAAATTCCTCGTAAATAACATCATCCATTCTTGAACCTGTATCGACAAGCGCAGTTGCTAAAATGGTTAAGCTTCCGCCCTCTTCAATATTACGGGCAGCCCCAAAGAAACGCTTCGGACGGTGGAAAGCTGCAGGGTCGATACCTCCAGATAATGTTCTTCCACTTGGTGGAATTACTAGGTTATAGGCTCTCGCAAGGCGAGTAATACTATCCATAAGAATAATAACATCTTTTTTATGCTCAACTAAACGCATGGCTCTTTCTAAAACAAGTTCTGCTACTTTGATGTGATTTTCAGGCACTTCATCAAAGGTTGAACTTACAACATCACCAACGACAGAGCGTTCAATATCGGTTACTTCCTCTGGGCGCTCGTCGATTAATAATACGATTAATTCAGCTTCGGGATGATTGGTTGTAATGCTATTTGCAATTTCTTTTAGTAGAACTGTTTTTCCTGCCTTTGGAGGTGCTACGATTAAACCACGCTGACCAAAACCAACTGGAGCTAATAAATCCATAATTCTTGTAGAAAGATGATGGGATTCGGTTTCAAGAACCATATGGCGGTCGGGATATAGAGGTGTTAACGCTGGGAAGTGCACTCTTTCTTTTGCAGTTTCAGGGTCATCGCCATTAACAGCTTCAACATGGAGCAACCCATAGTAGCGTTCATTTTCTTTCGGCGGTCGAACTTTACCAGATACTTTGTCACCATTTCTAAGATCAAATCTTCTAATTTGGGAAGCGGATATGTAGATATCCTCAGAGCTTGGAGAATAGTTGATCGGTCGCAGGAAGCCAAAACCTTCCGACTGGATGATTTCCAAAACACCTTCCATGAATAATAAACCGTCTTGTTCTGCTCTTGCTTTTAAGATTGAAAAAATAAGTTCTTTTTTGTTCAGCTTACTGTAATAAGAAATTTTCAATTCACGGGCAAGCTCGTACAATTCTTTTAATTTCATATTTTCTAAATGAGAAATAGATACAGACATTTTTACACCACTCTTTTAATTTTTTGAAAAATAAAAATATTTAAAGACCAAAATAAGGAATTAATAAAATAAAAGCAAGGAAGTTAATTTGAGAGAAGGGTGAAACTATAGTCGTGAAGTTAATTTTGTAGTTTTATCTCTATTATAAAACAAATTGCATCTTGGTAGACTATTAGAATTAGTATACCATACACTATTCAGATTGGTCAAACAGTTGTTCTGTTTAATTTAACTTAGGCCCCGAAACCGAGGCCTAAAAATCATCTGATGTTTGTATGCTTCACTTTTATTTCATTACTAGATTTGGTTTTGTTTTTAGGCTGTGACGGCCGTCGATGAAGCGAACAGTTCCAGATTTTGCACGCATAACTAATGATTGGGTTGTGCCAATGCTTCCTTCTTTAAACTGAACGCCTTTCAAAAGTTCTCCGTCGGTGATCCCAGTAGCAGCAAAAATGCAGTCGTCGCCTTTTACAAGGTCGTCCATTGTTAAAACTTTATCAACATCTGCGATGCCCATTTCGTGGCAGCGTCTTAGCTCTTCATCGTTTTGCGGTTTAAGTTTCCCTTGCAGTTCTCCCCCTAAGCATTTCAAACCAACGGCAGCTAAAACTCCCTCAGGAGCTCCACCAATCCCAAACATAATGTCCACGCCTGTAAAATCAAAGGCAGTGTTCAATGCAGCCGCAACGTCACCATCAGTGATCAATTTAATGCGGGCACCTGCTTCACGAATTTCAGAAATAATTTGGTCATGGCGCGGGCGGTTTAAAACAATCGCCACAACGTCCTCGATCGCTTTATTTTTCGCTTTGGCAACAGCCTTTAAATTTTCAATAACTGGTGCGTTAATATCGATTTTGCCAGCACATTCTGGACCAACAGCAATTTTATCCATATACATATCCGGTGCATGTAAAAGATTGCCACGGTCAGCAATCGCAATGACCGCAAAAGCTCCCCAAGTTCCCGCTGCAAGAATATTTGTACCTTCAAGCGGGTCAACAGCTACGTCCACTTCTGGACCATGCCCAGTGCCCAGCTCTTCACCAATATAAAGCATTGGTGCTTCGTCCATTTCTCCTTCACCGATCACAACAGTTCCTTGCATTGGAATTGTGTCAAATACTTTACGCATTGCTTCAGTTGCAGCGTTGTCTGCAGCTTCTTTTTTTCCTCTTCCCATCCATCTTGCTGATGCTAGGGCAGCTGCTTCTGTTACCCGCACTAATTCCATTGTTAAACTTCTTTCCATATTCGATTCCTCTCCCATGGTTTTAGATTTCCACATTATTGTCTAGCTCCAGCACCCAGCGACTAGTAAACTTCACTAAACGGGCGCTTCCGCTTTTCTACTTGTCCAGCTCCAGCGACCAGCGACTCGTAAAACTTCGCTCACCTCCCTACGATAAGTCATCATCGACTCTCTACGTTCGTCGTGATTCCTTTATCTCAGTCGATGCGCTCCAGTTTTTTCGTCGCTAAACGGTCGCCTACGCTTTTCTACGAATTTTGAAAGTTATTTATTTCAGTTTCCGTCATATTTTCGCGCCAAATCACGGCACCCAAATTCGTCAGCTTGTCTACTAAATCCTCGTAACCGCGGTCAATATGCTCTAACCCGGTTATTTCCGTAATTCCATCTGCCATAAGACCAGCGGCAACGAGTGCTGCACCGGCTCTTAAATCAGAAGCCTTCACCTTTGCTCCTTGCAATCTAACAGGGCCCGTAATGATGGCAGAACGTCCTTCCACTTTTACATTGGCATTCATTCTTCTTAACTCATCAATATGCTTAAAACGGGCACCATAAATCGTATCCGTTACAAGTCCCGTTCCAATTGCATTTGTTAATAAAGAAGTAAAAGGCTGTTGAAGATCCGTCGGAAATCCCGGATAAACGAGGGTTTTAATATCAACCATTTTAAGTTCCGGTACTCTTGTAATAAGAACTTGGTCATCCATAATTTTAATATTGGCGCCCATTTCTCGAAGTTTGGCAATCAACGATTCCAGATGATGCGGAATCACATTATCAATCAAAACTTCTTCACCCTGAGCAACAGCCATAATCATATACGTTCCGGCTTCAATCCTGTCGGGAATGATCGTATGACGGCAGCCGTGCAAATGATCAACACCATCAATCCGAATGATGTCTGTACCTGCACCTTTTATCTTAGCTCCCATACTAGTAAGAATCGTGGCAACATCAATGATTTCAGGCTCTTTGGCTGCATTTTCAATGATCGTCTGACCCTTTGCTCTTACCGCTGCAAGCATAATATTGATCGTAGCGCCCACACTAACGACATCAAGATAAATTCGTGCTCCTACTAATTCATCGGCACGCAAATAGATCGCACCCTGTTCATTCGTAACAGTTGCACCTAGCGCTTCAAAGCCTTTAATATGCTGATCAATCGGGCGAGGACCAAGATGACAGCCACCCGGCAGCCCGATCACAGCCTGCTTAAAACGGCCAAGCATCGCTCCCATTAAATAATAGGAAGCTCGAAGCTTTTTAACCTTCCCGTTCGGCAATGGCATTGAAACCATCTTGGAGGGATCGATCGTAACCGTATCTTCATCTAAAGAAACCGTTCCACCTATTTCTTCCAACAGTCCACATAATGTATGTACATCAGAAATATTAGGCAAACCTTCTATTGTTACAGTTGAATCTGCTAAAATAGCAGCAGGTATTAAGGCAACAGCACTATTTTTGGCTCCACTTATGCGGACAGTCCCTCTTAAACGATGACCGCCTTCAACTTTTAACTTTTCCATTTTCGCCAATCTGCGCCCCCTTTACAATTTTTCTTTTACCTATTAGTTTACACCAAAAAACATTTTGTATGTGTATTATTTTTGGGATCATACAGGGGAACCCGTCATATAATTATCGGCTTTTTATTTATTTTTATTCCAATCAGCTAAAAATTTTTCAATCCCCGCTTCAGTCAATGGATGGTTAAACAACTGCATGATGACCTTAAAAGGAACCGTTGCAATATGAGCGCCTTTCAATGCCGCTTCCGTAATATGCATTGGATGGCGGATGGAGGCCGCAATAATTTCCGTTTCGATATCATGGATCGCAAAAATATCAGCAATTTGCTCAATTAACGCTAAGCCATCATGACCAATATCATCTAAACGTCCTAGAAATGGAGAAACATAAGCAGCCCCCGCTCTTGCTGCTAAAAGTGCTTGATTAGCTGAGAAAATAAGCGTCACATTTGTTTTAATTCCAAGCTTTTTAAAAGCTGCTACTGCTTTTAATCCGTCCGGCGTCATCGGTACCTTAATAGTAATATTAGGAGCGATCGCCGCAAGCTCTTTGCCTTCTTCAATCATCTCTTCCGCTTTTAAGGACAGGACTTCAGCACTGATTGAACCTTGAGTAACCTCAACCGCAATTTCCTTCAAACGATCATGGAATGATACATTCTCTTTAGCTACTAGACTAGGATTCGTTGTCACACCATCCAAAACACCTAACGCATTCGCCTCACGAATTTCATCAATATTAGCAGTATCTATGAAAAATTTCATTTTGGTCCCTCCAATTTTTTTATGACTTTATGAGGTAAAAAAATATAAAAGAAAATGCAGACAGTTATGCATGCCAAAACTGAAACCGCCTTTTTACCGGGCGGTTTCCTTGTACTATAAAGTATACAATTTTATGGATTATAGTATAAGAAAGGACATCGAGGGCCACCGTTATTGGCGGCAAGTCATGTCTTTCTATTTTTTTATAAATATGGGTAGGAAAAATTAAGCTTTGTTAGATGAACCAAATTCGCGAATTTTTCCAATAACTGTTTCCTTAATTGTATCGCGAGCTGGGCCCATAAATTTACGTGTATCGTAAAGCTCTGGTTTTTCCTCTAAAACTTTACGAACTGTTTTTGTGGAAGTAATTTGGTTTTCTGTATTTACGTTAATTTTTGCAGTTCCTAAAGAAATAGCTTTTTGAATGTCTTTCGTTGGAATTCCAGTACCACCGTGTAATACTAATGGCACGCCTGTTAATTCCATAACTTCCTTCATGCGGTCAAAGCCAAGTTTCGGCTCGCCTTTGTATGGTCCATGAACAGAACCTAAAGCAGGTGCAAAGCAATCTACGCCTGTTTCACGTACCAATCGATCACACTCAGCCGGAATCGCATACATAGCTTCAGCATCATCAACGACTAAATCGTCTTCTTGACCACCGATGCGGCCTAATTCAGCCTCAACTGAAATCCCGATTGTATGTGCAACATCAACAACTCGTTTTGTTAATTCGATGTTCTCTTCTAACGGATAATGAGAGCCGTCAATCATTACAGATGTAAAACCCGCATACATAGCTTCTACACATTTTTCAAAGCTAGAACCATGGTCAAGATGAATTGCAACCGGAACAGTCATTTCATAATATTCCATAAGCCCTTTCACCATTGCTACAACGGTCTTAAATCCGCCCATATATTTAGCGGCACCTTCAGAAACACCAAGAATTACCGGAGAATTTTCTGCTTGAGCAGCTTGTAAAATTGCTTGAGTATACTCTAGATTGTTGATGTTAAACTGACCTACAGCATATCCTTCATTTTTCGCTTTGTTCAACATTTCAGTCATTGACACTAAAGGCATTGTTTCATGTCCTCCCTAATCATCAAAAAAATTATTATGTACAACAGATTTAGTATAGCACAATCAAATGCTCCTTGGCGTATTTGTGCCCAGATTTTATCTATGACATCCACCGGAAGCTTTAGCTTTATTCCCTAGAATAAAGTTAAAATGAATATGCCTGAATGCCCAATTATTGTCACTTTAAAGTTATTGTATGTGTTTGATATACACGGCTTGTATAAGTTTATGTGCAAGCGAACGCATGTGGGCATGTTTCCTACTATAATTTAGGATGCCCAAAGTTTTAGATTATAAAATTTTTTTAAGTTGATAATGCTTCTTTTTTCTACGCCTCAAGAGGAGCCTGTGCCTTTACAGCTGCACGAATTTCATCTATATCAAATGGTTTAGCGAAATGAGTGCGTGCACCTAAATCTTTCGCTTGCTGGATCATATCTAACTCACCATAAGCAGTCATAATAAAGACCTCAATCGATTGATCCATCTCTTTTAATCTTTTTAAAATTTCAATACCATCCATTCCAGGAATTTTCATATCAAGCAAAACAAGATCAGGTCGGTCTTGTTCCACAATTTGTAATGCTTGCATTCCATTTGATGCTTGGAACGTTTGATATCCTTCTTTTTGAAAAACTTCATTTAATAATATTCTAATTCCGTACTGATCATCCACAATTAATAGTTTTTTACTCAAGATATCACCCCGTCTAGTTCACATATTGTTCCAAATTAAAATATAGTATACTTATTCTCTAGTTTTCATCTAATTCCTGCATAAAGTAGCGAGAAAATATCGACAGTTTTTTTCAATGGTTCCTATAGCGCAACAATACAGGTGTTTTGTGAATCTTTTATGTGTATAATAGTGAATTTATCAAATAAAGGAAGGCACAGCCGCAATGTAATGACCAATGCGACTGTGCCTCCCTTTATTTTTACCTACTCTTTATGATTCAGTGATGCATGAATAAATTCTCTGAATAGTGGTTGTGGTCTTGTTGGCCTTGATCTGAATTCTGGGTGGAATTGACATGCCACGAACCATGGGTGATCTTTTACTTCGATAACTTCGACTAAACGGCCGTCAGGGCTTGTTCCTGAGAATACAAGGCCAGCGTCTTCAAATGCTTGACGATATTGATTATTGAATTCATAACGATGACGGTGACGCTCATATACTAACTCGTCGTCGTATGCCGAAAAAGCTGTTGTACCTTCCTTTAGCACGCATGGATATAGGCCTAAGCGCAATGTTCCGCCTAAATCCTCCACATCTTTTTGCTCCGGTAATAAATCAATGATTGGGTATGGTGTATCCGAATTAATTTCTGATGAGTTTGCATCAGTATAGCCTAGTACGTTACGTGCAAATTCAACTGTAGCAAGCTGCATTCCTAAGCAAATGCCAAGGAATGGCACTTTATTTTCACGAGCAAAGCGTGTTGCTTCGATTTTCCCTTCAATTCCACGATCACCAAATCCGCCTGGAACAAGGATACCGTCAACATCGCCAAGTAGCTCGCCAACATTTTCTGCCGTTACATGTTCTGCGTTAATCCATTTCACTTTAATATCGGCATCATAGTTATAGCCGGCATGGCGCATCGCTTCTACTACTGAAATATATGCATCTTGAAGCTCCACGTATTTTCCTACTAATCCGATCGTAACTTCTTTAGAAAGGTTCGCTACTTTTTCAACTAAAGCTTCCCACTCCACCATATCGGCATCTTTTGCATTTAGCTTTAAATGATTGACAACAATTTGATCAAAGCCTTGTTGTTGAAGTGCTAATGGAATTTCGTAAAGATTTTTTGCATCACGACATTCGATAACTGATTTTGCATCAATATCACAGAAAAGCGCAATTTTATCCTTCATATCTTGTGTGACTGGCATTTCATTACGAGTAACAATCACATTTGGCTGAATACCAAGACTGCGCAGTTCTTTAACACTGTGCTGCGTTGGCTTAGTTTTCATCTCACCAGCTGCTTTAATATATGGAATCAATGTACAGTGAATGTACATAACATTTTCGCTGCCAATATCGCTTTTAATTTGGCGAATTGCTTCTAGGAAAGGCAATGATTCGATATCCCCAACCGTACCGCCAATTTCCGTAATAACGACATCCGCGTTTGTTTCACGACCAGCGCGGAATACGCGATCTTTAATTTCATTTGTGATGTGCGGGATAACCTGTACAGTACCGCCTAAATAATCGCCACGGCGCTCTTTTTTTATAACCGTAGAATAAATCTTTCCTGTCGTCACATTGTTGTATTTACTTAAATTGATGTCGATAAAACGCTCATAGTGACCTAAATCCAAATCCGTTTCAGCGCCATCATCTGTTACAAAAACCTCACCGTGCTGATATGGACTCATTGTTCCCGGGTCCACATTTATATATGGATCAAATTTTTGAATTGTCACATTCACTCCGCGATTTTTTAATAAACGACCTAATGAAGCGGCGGTGATCCCTTTACCAAGTGAAGACACAACGCCTCCAGTAACGAAAATATATTTCGTCATTCCTTTCCCCTCTTTCTAAAAACTTAATAAAATTGATGAATGAAAAATGAAAACCTTGAAATAAAAAGAAACATCTATATTAGTATGTGATGTTTTACAAAAATGATTAATTAAGGGGAAAAAACAAAAAAAGTGCAGCCCTTAAGAAGGGAGCACTTTTGCATTTAATGTAAACAAACAAAATTGTTTTATGAGAGCCCAAGAAAGATTCTACCGATTTCGACTTTTAAAGTCAAGTAGGAAAAAAGATTGTCATAATTGCTGGAAAGATGGAAAAGGGTGGCCCTTCAAAGGAGATCCACCTAGTCTGCTATTCATAAATTAATCTTTGTCTTCTTCCTCATCGTCAAAATCTTCGTCTTCTTCCTCTTCATCATCTAGATCGGCATCATCAAAATCTTCGTCCAGATCAAATTCATCTTCATCTAAGAGGTCTTCGTCCTCTTCTTCGTCTTCTGCTTCATCGATGTCATCGAACTCATCTAAATCCTCTTCTTCTTCTTCATCGTCGAAGTCATCCTCATCATCAAGCAGATCGTCTTCTTCTAGTTCATCGTCATCATCAAGATAATCTTCGTCTTCTTCCTCGTAATCTTCCTCTTCATCATAGTCATCGAAGTCATCATCCTTGGCAACCTTCTTCTTGCCTTTTTTCTTCTTAGCCTTAGCCGGCACAGTAACCTCTTCATCAACTTGATCATATGGGTACCAGCTTCGCAGCCCCCAACGATTTTCACCGATGCATAAAAAGCGACCGTCCACGTTCATATCAGTATAAAACTGAGCAATGCGATCGTCCTTTTCTTCCTGAGATAAACCTTTTATTCCTGCAACTTTATTAAATAAATCATAGAAATCAATGGCCTGCTTTTCTTCTTCCAAAAGCATTAGGGCAAGCTCCATCATTGATAGCTCTTGAATTTCATCATTTGTTAACTGTGAAATACTCATTAAGGCAACCCCTCTCTACTACTAATTGGATATTGGATAAAATGTATGTAATGATTTCATCTGGTTTCCATCTATATAGAAAATCATACCATTCATTATAAACAAATCTACATATAATATGCTAGAGTAATCAAGAGTTTTTTGCAAAAAAAGAAGGAAAAACCCGCTTACCCATGGTTTTTCCTCCTTATATGGTGTTGGGACGCGGGGTCGGGAACTGTGGCTCACTTTCGAGCCACAGTTCCCGACCCTCTGGCCTACTTACATATTTCTACGATACTGACCGCCTACTTCGTATAGGGCGTTTGTGATTTGACCTAGGCTGGCTACTTTTACGGTTTCCATTAATTCTGCAAAAATATTACCGCCGCTAACGGCAACTTCCTTCAATTTAGCCAAAGCTACTTCCGATGCACTGGCATTGTCTTCTTGGAATTTGCGCAAATTCAAGATTTGGCTTTCCTTTTCTTCGTACGATGCACGGGCTAGCTCGATGCTGTTCATGTCTTCTTCTGATGGCGGGTTTGGATTCAAATAAGTGTTAACACCAATAATCGGCAGCTCGCCGCTATGTTTTTTATGTTCATAGTACATCGACTCTTCTTGAATCTTGCTGCGCTGGTATTGGGTTTCCATCGCACCTAAGACACCACCGCGGTCATTTAATCGTTCAAATTCCTGAAGAACCGCTTCCTCGACAATGTCTGTCAGTTCTTCAACAATAAATGAGCCTTGCAATGGATTTTCATTTTTCGTTAGGCCAAATTCCTTCGTAATGATCATTTGAATTGCCATCGCGCGGCGTACGGATTCCTCTGTCGGTGTTGTAATCGCTTCGTCATACGCATTTGTATGAAGTGAATTACAGTTATCCATTAAGGCAATTAACGCTTGCAGAGTTGTACGAATATCATTGAAGTCAATTTCCTGAGCATGCAATGAACGACCTGATGTTTGGGTATGGTACTTTAACTTTTGGCTGCGCTCATTGGCCCCATATTTATTTTTCATCGTTATTGACCAAATTCTTCTGGCAACGCGACCTAACACTGTGTATTCAGGGTCAAGTCCATTTGAGAAAAAGAATGATAGGTTTGGTGCAAACTCATCAATATCCATACCGCGGCTCAGATAGTACTCGACGTACGTGAAGCCGTTCGATAATGTGAACGCAAGCTGGGAAATCGGGTTTGCCCCCGCTTCAGCAATATGATAGCCGGAGATGGACACAGAATAATAGTTGCGAACTTTATGGTCGATAAAGTATTGCTGGATGTCCCCCATCATCCGCAGCGCAAATTCTGTAGAGAAGATACACGTATTTTGACCTTGGTCTTCTTTTAAAATATCAGCTTGAACAGTTCCACGAACGGTTTGCAGCGTCCACTCTTTAATTTTTACAAATTCCTCAACAGTAGGAATACGTCCCTGCTCCTCTTCAAATTTACGAACTTGCTGATCAATCGCTGTATTCATGAAAAAGGCAAGAATGATAGGTGCCGGTCCATTGATTGTCATTGATACAGATGTAGATGGCGCACAAAGATCAAAGCCAGCATAGAGCTTCTTCATATCCTCTAACGTACAAATGCTGACGCCGCTCTCGCCGACTTTTCCAAAAATATCAGGACGATAATCCGGATCTTCCCCATAAAGAGTAACGGAATCAAAAGCTGTACTTAGACGTTTTGCATCATCATCCTTTGAAAGATAGTGAAAACGGCGGTTTGTACGTTCAGGCGTACCTTCCCCAGCAAACTGACGCTTCGGATCCTCTCCTTCACGCTTGAATGGGAACACACCCGCTGTATAAGGGAAATATCCAGGTGTATTTTCTTTATACACCCAACGTAAAATTTCGCCCCAGTCCTCGTAATGAGGCAACTTGACCTTTGGAATATCAAGCCCAGACAGACTTTTGGTCGTCAGCTCCGTAATGATTTCTTTATCGCGAACCTTTGTCACAAATTGTTTTCCACTATATTGTTTCAAACGGCTCGGCCATTCTTGTAAAATTTTCTTAGATTCCGGCGTCAGCCTTTCTTCGATTGAAACCTTCAATGCCTCAAGTGACGCGATCACCTCATTATTCGTCTCTTTTGTTTTTAAAACTTCCAGTGTACCAGTCACTTGGAATAACTGACGGGCAATTTTCACTTGCTCTTCCGCTTGTTTATGATAGTTGCGGACAGTGTCAGCAATTTCTCGAAGATAATGGCGACGACTGTTCGGAATAATAATATTTTGCTTCACGACTTTGTCTGTTTTTTGAAGCTTTGTCGACCAATCGCCACCGAATTTTTCCTGAATTTTTTCAAGGAATGCAACAAATAGCGTGTTTGTGCCTTCATCATTAAATTGGCTCGCAATTGTTCCATAAACCGGCAGTTCCTCTGGCTCTTTATCGAAAAGATTATGGCTGCGCTGATATTGTTTGCGCACTTGCGTAAGAGCATCCTCGGAGCCTTGGCGCTCAAATTTATTTATAACAATTAAGTCAGCGTAATCAATCATATCGATTTTTTCAAGCTGAGATGGCGCCCCAAATTCACTCGTCATCACGTACATGGAAATGTCCGTAACATCGGTGATGCCGGCATCCCCTTGGCCGATTCCGCTTGTTTCAACGATGATCAGATCAAAGCCGGCCGCTTTTACAACTTGAATCGCTTCTTTAATCGCAGCGGATAGCTCCGTTCTTGAACCACGTGTTGCCAGACTTCGCATATAGATACGCGGGTTGAAAATCGAATTCATGCGAATGCGGTCCCCAAGAAGGGCCCCGCCTGTTTTTTGTTTTGTTGGGTCAATGGACAGAATTGCGACTTTTTTCTCCGGGATCTCATGGATAAAGCGGCGGATTAATTCATCTGTCAATGAGGATTTCCCTGCTCCCCCTGTTCCGGTAATGCCGACAACCGGTATGTTTTTCTCCAGTTCTTTTACCTTAGAAAGGACGGTTTGGGCTGTAGCCGCTGCCTCATCCGTTGTTGTTATCGCATTTTCTGCAAATGTAATGCATTTAGCGATTGCCTGGTGATCGCCTGCCTGAAGCTTCTCAAGCTCTTCTTCAGAAAGCTGGGTAACCGTCGGAAAATCACATTCCTCCACCATTTCATTAATCATGCCCTGCAAGCCTAATTCGCGGCCATCATCCGGTGAAAAAATTCGAGCAATCCCATAATCATGGAGCTCTTTCATTTCCCTAGGAATAATGACGCCGCCACCGCCGCCATAAATGCGAATATGTGAGGCTCCTCGTTCTTTTAACAGATCATACATATATTTAAAATATTCAACATGTCCGCCTTGATAAGAAGAAACGGCAATCCCTTGGACATCTTCCTGAATGGCAGCGTTCACAATTTCTTCAACAGAGCGATTATGCCCAAGGTGAATCACCTCAGCCCCACTGCCTTGAATAATTCTTCTCATTATATTAATGGATGCATCATGGCCATCAAAAAGACTTGATGCGGTCACAAACCGAACATGATTTTTCGGACGGTACACTTTTTCGGTACTCATCGTTTCAACTCCCCCTTTATGCTAATTATCAACTCACTATCCTGATACCACCCGGAAATTAAATTGATCACATTTCTTTGCCCTTTACCCCAAAAATCAACTGCTTGATTTGCAGCTCTGTATACTCCTCAAGTGTATACATTTTTTGAAAAAACCAGCGGCGGAATGCCCACATTTGTCCTTGTACAAAAATATTATGAGCGATGAACTCGATCTCACGTTCACTTAAGGATAGCTCCTTATTGTGAACACACCCCTTGATAACGGTTTGAAACATCCCCACCATCTCGAACTCTTTTTTCAGTACATAAGGAAGGGCATCCTTCGTTAACGATTTGGCCTCTTGGTACATAACCAACACCTCGTCCTGCATCTCGTCCATAACCTTAAAATACGCAGTTACAGCATCGCGGAGACTTTCAAGATTGCCGCGATCCGTGTCGATAACCTGCTGCATCCTTTGTTGCACCTGGTCATAAATGGAGTCACAGACTAAATAGAGAACATCTTCTTTCGTGCGTATATACTCATAAAGCGTACCGATGCTAAAGCCAGCCGCTTTGGCAATCTCCCTCGTTGTGCTCCGGTGAAAGCCTTTTTTAATAAAAAGCTTTACAGCACCTTTAATCATTTGGTCCCGTCTTTTTTGAATCAGCTTCTCGTCTTTGACAGAAGCAAGTACTTCTCGTTTTGTCAAAACATTCCCTCCTTCTTGGGAAAAGAAATGCAAGTGGTACTGGGTTTTGTTGCAATAAAACCCCAGTACCAGACAATAACTAATCGTTTCCCGACAATATTATGGTAAATTCGGATAATATTCTTCTATTGCACATAAAAATTTACCACATTAAGTCTGGAAGCGCGATTATTTTCACTAAAAAGATTGGTTTGTGTCAAAGCACAAATAGTTCGCCACAAAAATTAGTCTGCAATCAACATTCTTGAGATTACTAGACGTTGAATTTCTTGTGTTCCTTCATAAATTTGCGTAATTTTGGCGTCACGCATAAAGCGTTCTACCGGATATTCCTTTGTATAGCCGTAGCCTCCGAACACTTGAACAGCATCAGTTGTCACTTTCATTGCCGTGTCACCCGCCATTAACTTCGCCATTGCCGATGCTTGACCGTATGGTAGGCCTTCTGACTCTTTCCATGCTGCTTGATAGGTTAATAGTCTTGAAGCTTCAATCGCTGTTGCCATATCTGCTAGTTTAAAGCCGATTCCTTGCTGCAGGGCGATTGGCTTGCCGAACTGCTTGCGGTCTTTTGCATACGCAACTGCTGCATCTAAGGCCCCTTGCGCGATTCCAACAGCTTGAGCTGCGATTCCATTGCGGCCGCCGTCTAAAGTCATCATGGCAATTTTAAAGCCGTCGCCTTCTTTTCCAAGAAGATTTTCCATTGGAACACGGCAGTCTTCGAAAATAATTTCAGTTGTAGGTGAGGAACGAATACCCAGTTTATTTTCTTTTTTACCTACAGAGAAGCCTGGGAAGTCTTTTTCAACAATAAACGCACTGACGCCTTTTGTTTTTTGTTCCGGATCTGTTACCGCGAACACAACATATGTGTCAGCGACCCCGCCATTGGTAATGAAGATTTTCGATCCATTTAAAATATACTCATCGCCCACGAGCTTCGCAGTTGTTTTCATGCCGCCTGCATCAGAGCCCGCACCTGGTTCGGTTAAACCGTAGGCACCGATTTTCTTGCCTTCCGCCATTGGGCGCAAATATTTTTGTTTTTGCTCTTCTGAACCGAATTTGAAAATCGGCCAGCCTGCTAATGAAACATGTGCTGACAACGTTACCCCTGTTGATGCACAAACGCGGGAAAGCTCTTCAACCGCAATTACATAGGCTAAATAATCGAAGCCGCTGCCGCCATACTCCTCCGGCCATGGAATCCCTGTAAGACCTAATTCCGCCATTTGGTCGAAGATTTCGCGATCAAAACGTGCTTCCTCGTCGCGCTCAGCCGCTGTTGGAGCGACCACCTCATTTGCAAATTCACGAATCATTTTGCGGAGCATTTCATGTTCTTCTGATAATTGGAAATTCATTTTTACGTCCCCCTAGACAATTTTTTATTGGAATTAAATAGTTGATAGTGATTTTTTTGAAAAAATAAATCAGAGATGCGCATCGAATTTCGACTGAGGGCTCAGTCGATTAATGTGCTGAATTAATGTAAAAATATTCATTTTGCAAATAACCCCTATTTGTAGTCTTTGATCTTATGCTCGAAAAACTAAGTTAATCTGCAATTAATTTTCGATTAATCACAATTCGCTGAATCTCGCTTGTACCTTCGTAAATCTCGCAAATCTTCGCATCGCGGAAATAGCGCTCAACAGGATATTCCTTCGTATAGCCGTAGCCTCCAAATACTTGAATTGCTTCTGTTGCAACTTCCATCGCCGTTCTTGATGCAAAAAGTTTCGCCATCGATGCTTCCTGCCCACACGGAATCCCTTGCGCTTTTAAATAAGCGGCGCGATAGACTAATAGTCTTGTAGCTTCAACCGCTGTTGCCATATCGGCAAGTTTAAAACCGATTCCTTGCTGAAGGGCAATTGGTTTGCCAAATTGCTTACGATCTTTGGCATAGTTGACTGCCGCTTCTAAGGCTGCTTCAGCAATTCCAAGCGCTTGAGCCGCAATGCCGATGCGCCCATATTCGAGATTGCTCATTGCAATTTTAAAGCCTTCCCCTTCAGCGCCAAGGAGATTTTCAGCCGGCACCTTACAATCCTCAAACGTTAACTGTACCGTTCTGGAACCGTGAAGGCCCATTTTATGTTCATTTTTACCAATAATTAAACCCGGTGTATTCTTTTCTACTATAAAAGTAGAAATGCCTTTTGTGCCTTTTTCAGCATCCGTAATGGCAAAAACAATATACGTGTCTGCCTCACCACCGTTTGTGATGAAAATTTTTGAACCGTTTAATACGTAAAAATCCCCATCTTTTACAGCACGTGTTTTAAGGCTCGCCGCATCTGAACCGGCATTAGGTTCTGTCAAGGCAAAGGCCCCTAAAAACTCACCACTAGCAAGCTTCGTAACATACTTTTGCTTTTGCGCCTCCGTTCCAAAATAAAGAATCGGATTTGTTCCAACCGATGTATGAACAGACAAAATGACACCAATTGTTGCACTTACTTTTGAAATTTCGTTGATGGCGATGACGTAGGATGTATAATCCATCCCGGCGCCACCGTACTCTTCTGGAATCGTGATCCCCATCAAACCAAGCTCGGCCATCTTATTCAGTATTTCTGCTGGAAACTCATCATGCTCTTCCATTCTTTCAATAAATGGAGCAATTTCAGTTTGGGCAAAATCTCGGACCATTTTTTGCATCATTTCTTGTTCTTCAGTAAATTTTAGATCCATCGTATTGTCCTCCTTGGCGCCTTTTCTGATGAAAATGAATGAACAAGCATTAGTTTGAGATGAGTGTGCGCTCATTTTAACTATGTGGAAAAGGGGAGGAGTCTTCTTCAAAGTGCGCTTCCCCCGCTTTTTTTACCCTAATCGTGCTTGTAAGATCATTTTGCGCAAAAGCGCCCAAAAGTCTTTTTAATTTATGTTATTCATATTTATAAAAGCCGCGACCTGATTTTTTACCTAACCAGCCTGCTTTTACATATTTTCGTAGTAACGGACATGGACGATATTTGTCATCGCCGAATCCTGTGTGAAGGACTTCCATAATATACAAGCAAGTATCAAGTCCGATGAAGTCAGCCAATGTTAACGGCCCCATTGGGTGGTTCATGCCAAGCTTCATCACTTCGTCAACTGCTTCAGGAGTTGCGACCCCTTCATAAACAGTGTAAATCGCCTCGTTGATCATCGGCATTAACACGCGGTTGGAAACGAAGCCTGGGAAATCATTTACTTCAACCGGCACTTTATTCAACTTTTTCGTCATATCTTCGATTGCCTGATATACTTCATCCGCCGTTGCAAGGCCACGAATGATTTCAACGAGCTTCATCACAGGAACCGGATTCATAAAATGCATGCCGATTACTTTTTCTGGACGCTTTGTCACGGCCGCAATCTCGGTAATAGGCAGTGAAGAGGTATTAGTTGCCAAAATTGTATGAGCTGGTGCAATCTCATCAAGCTGTTTGAAGATATTGCTTTTGATTTCCATATTTTCAACCGCTGCTTCAATAATGATGTCCACTTCACTAGCTGATTGGATGTCTGTTGATGGTTGCAGGCGAGCAATGATTGCAGCTTTTTCGTCGGAAGTCATACGGTCTTTGTCAACCTGACGCTGCAGGTTTTTATCAATTATCCCCATGCCTCGATCTAAGAATTCTTGTTTTAAATCTTGTAATATTACATCGAAGCCCGCCATCGCACATACTTGTGCAATCCCAGACCCCATTTGTCCTGCCCCAATTACCATCACTTTTTGAATGCTCATGATTTGATTCCCCCAGTTTTAATTTACTTTTTATACTGCCGAAACTAGTTTTGATACCCCACTTCAACCATAATGGCGTCGCCTTGGCCGCCTCCGCTGCAAATCGCTGCGATACCCAGCCCGCCTCCGCGGCGTTTTAATTCATGAATTAATGTTAGAATAATTCTTGTGCCGCTTGCGCCGATTGGATGTCCAAGGGCTACAGCACCGCCGTTTACATTTACCTTTTCTGGATCAAGGCCAGCAATTTTTCCGCTTGTTAAAGCAACGGCGGCAAAGGCTTCGTTAATTTCAAATAGTGCGATTTCCTCCAGTGACTTCCCTGTTTTTTGTAAAAGTTCATTGATGACAAGCCCTGGCGTTTCAGGGAAACGATGTGCTTCAACAGCAATTGCGACATGACCGACAATCGTTGCCATGATTGGCTTTCCATCTTTAAGTGCCCGTTCTTCAGACATCAGAATGAGGGCGCCGGCACCGTCGTTAACACCTGGTGCATTCCCTGCCGTTATCGTACCTTCAGGCCCAAACGCAGGTGGCAGTTTGCTTAGTTTTTCAAGGGATGTGTCCTTACGCGGACCTTCATCTGTATCAATAACCATTGGGTCACCCTTTCTTTGCGGCACCTCAACGGCTACGATTTCATCTTTGAATTTGCCAGCCTCAATCGCAGCGATTGCCCGTTCGTGACTGCGGAATGACCATTCGTCCTGCTGCTGGCGGGTCAACCCGAATTCCTCTGCCGTGCTGTTTCCATATGTACCCATGTGCACTTTTTTAAAGGAGCAGGTTAAACCATCATGAACCATTAGATCAATAATTTTGGCATCTCCCATCCGTGCTCCAAAACGGGCTGAAGGCATGAAGTAAGGGGCGTTGCTCATTGATTCCATCCCGCCGGCAACAATTACCTCTTGGTCGCCAACACGAATAATTTGATCTGCTAGAGTTACGCTTCTAAGTCCTGATGCACAAACTTTATTAATCGTTTCCGTCTGGACCTCCCAAGGGATGCCAGCCTCGCGGGCTGCTTGGCGTGAAGGAATTTGTCCTTGGCCCCCCTGCAGAACAGTTCCCATAATGACTTCCCCAACCTGTGATCCATCAATACCAGCACGCTCTAACGCTTCCTTAATGGCAATACCGCCTAGCTGTGCAGCTGACAGAGAGCTTAATCCGCCTCCAAACCGCCCAAATGGTGTTCTTGCACCGCTTACAATCACTGTCCTTGTCATTTGTCTTCCCCCTTTTAAAATCCGGTTTGGCGTATTCGCACCAAGAGTTTTTCAAGCAGTCATTCTGCATCACTTGAGGGACCAGAGGGTCTGACCCCCTGGCTCCCACGCGACTCAACTGGGACAGAGTTCCCGACCCCGTGGACCACCTCTATTGCACTATCGCCTCTTCCTTCCGATAAACTGCCATCTCTAGTAATTCAGCCACATCGTATGTTTTAACTTTGTCTTCCACTTCCTTCGCTTTCGTGCCATCACTTAGCATCGTTAAGCAATATGGACAGCCACTTGAAATGACCGATGGATTCACTTCAAGCGCTTGCTCTGTGCGTGTTACGTTAATGCGGTCGCCAACATGTTCTTCCATCCACATTAATCCGCCGCCCGCACCACAGCACATCGCAGTATCACGGCTGCGTTCCATTTCAATAAGGTTGACACCAGGAATTGCTTTTAAAATTTCACGAGGTTGATCGTAAATTTCGTTGTAACGGCCAAGATAGCAGGAATCATGGAACGTGATCGTTTCATCCAATTCATATTTAGGCTGCAGACGACCTTCCTTCAACAACTGCGCCAACACCTCGGTATGGTGATAAACCTCGACTTCGAGTCCAAAGTCAATGTATTCATTTTTCAATGTATTGTATGCATGCGGATCGATCGTTACGATTTTTTTCGCACCGCTCTTTTCAATTTCAGCAATGTTTCCGCCCGCTAATTCTTGGAATAAAAACTCATTTCCAAGGCGGCGCGGTGTATCCCCAGAGTTCTTTTCTTTATTTCCCAAAATCGCGAACGAAACGCCTGCTTCATTCATTAATTTTGCAAATGATAAAGCAATTTTTTGGCTGCGGTTATCATAGGAACCCATGGAGCCAACCCAGAATAAATATTCAAACTCTTCGCCGGCTTTTTGCATTTCTTTTACAGTCTTTATCACAACATCGTCACGAAGATCACGCCAGTTTTCACGCTCTTTACGGTTGATCCCCCAAGGGTTGCCTTGACGTTCAATATTTTGCATAGCCCTTTGCGCGTCAGGATTCACTTTACCTTCTGTTAAAACAAGGTAACGGCGCAGGTCGATAATTTTTTCAACATGTTCATTCATAACCGGACATTGGTCCTCACAGTTACGGCATGTTGTACAGGCCCAAATCTCCTCTTCCGTGATCACATCACCGATTAAACTTTTATCATACCCGGCCAGCGTTGCAGCAGATTCACTTGCCCCTTGACCGGAAGCCTGCATGGCCAACTGGTTTCCAACCGTATTGGAAAAGGCAAAGGTCGGTACCCATGGAGCCCTTGACGTGATCGCTGCTCCTTTTTCTGTAAGGTGATCACGCATTTTAACAATCAAATCCATTGGCGACAGCAACTTTCCTGTTGCCGTTGCCGGACACATGCTTGTACAACGACCACACTCTACACATGCGTAAAAGTCAATCATCTGGTGCTGCGTGAAGTCCTCGATTTTTCCAACCCCAAAGGACTCTTGTGTTTCGTCTTCAAAATTAATCGGTCTAAGCTTTCCAGGCGCGTCTAAACGATTAAAAAAGACGTTGAGTGGCCCAGCAATCAAATGGGCATGCTTAGACTGCGGAACGTAAACTAAGAAAGTTAACAATACTAATAAATGAATCCACCAAGCGATATAAAAAATTGTCACTGCCACCGGTTTACTGATACCGGCAAAAATCGTAGCAATCGCGCCTGCCACCGGCTCACTCAATGACGGCTCGTGACCGTGCCAAATTAGGCCCATGCCATTTCCAAGTAAAACAGAAAGCATTAATGAACCAATAAAAATAAGAACCAAACCCGCTTTGAGCCCCCGCTTAAGACGAGCAAGTTTTTCAATATAGCGGCGATAAAAGGCAAAAAGAACAGCCACCAAAATCATCAGCGTTACAATTTCTTGGAAAAAAGTAAATGCCGGATACAACGGTCCAAATGGCAGATGCGACCCAGGCACTAGCCCCTTCCAAATAAAATCAATCGCACCAAATTGGACAAGCAAGAAGCCGTAAAACATCATGACATGCATAATTCCACTTTTCTTATCCTTCATAAGCTTCTTTTGTCCGAACACCATAACCCAAATCTTGTCAAAGCGCTCTTTATACTTACGGTCAAACTCTACTTTTTTACCCAGTTTGATGTATTCATGTCTTGTTTTCAGGAGGTAAGAAAATAGATAAATGCCGTATGCAGTTACTAACAGAAATGCAATCCAGTTGACTAACAGCATAAAATAGTCTCTCCTTTTGTGATAAATTGTGGGTTGAATTAAGGTCGTAGTGTGGGACATGGGGTCAGACCCCATGGTCCAACCCCAGCAAATCAGTTGCTCGCTTTTTGTGCCGCAGAACCCGACCCTCTGTCTCACTCCTTGTCCCGCTTTAATTTTTCAAAGGGTATAAATTTTCTGAATTCATTATATCATAAATATTGTAAATTGAGCGAGCGTTCAGTCGACATTTTTTTCAAAAAATTTTTTCTTAACTATATGTTAAGTTGTACATACTACCTAATAGAAATTAATATGATTGAGGAGTCCAAATTAATGACTGTAATATTAATTTTATTGTTAATTTTTATAGCTTGGCTTGCCATTGACTTTTTCTTCGGCCGTTTGAAGCATCTTAATTCCGTTTCAAAACGAAACTACCCGCTCAGGCATGCCAATTGGCAATTGTTCACTGATGGACAAGAACTTTATAATCATTTGTTTGAGGATATTTCAAATGCAAAGCACCACGTTCATATTTTATTTTATATCGTTAAAAATGATTTGATCAGCAATGACTTTTTGAATTTATTAAAAAAGAAAGCGGAGGAAGGAGTCAAAGTTCGCCTTCTATTGGACCGGGTTGGCTCCTATCGAATTTCAAGGAAAGAGGTTCGCCAATTACGGGAAAGCGGCGTACATTTTTCATTTAGTAATAAGCCGAGGTTTCCTTTCATTTTTTATACTTTAAACTATCGCAATCATCGGAAAATCACGGTCATTGACGGAAATATCGGTTATTTTGGCGGCTTTAATATTGGAAAGGAATATTTAGGACATGACCCGTACCTTGGATATTGGCAGGATTTCCATTTGAAAATACACGGTGACGGTGTTCAAGATCTTCAATCCGAGTTTATGTCGGATTGGGGAAAAGCAACGAATGAACACTTACACGGTGAATCTGTATATTTCCCGAAATTGGAGCAAGGCCCTTTGCCATTGCGGTTCCTCCCAACAGACGGCGCCTTTATTAAAGATTTATTAATTGATCTGATAAAAAATTCAAAGTCTGAAATCTTAATTGGCACCCCTTATTTCATCCCCGGGTATGAAATGCTGCAAGTAATATTGGCGGCAAGAAAGCGTGGGGTTAATGTAAAAATACTTGTGCCTTATAAGGCGGACCATCCTTTTGTAAAAGAAGCAGCATTCCCCTATTTTAAGGTAATGTTGAAAGCCGGCTGTCAAATTTATCGCTACACGAATGGCTTTTATCACGGAAAAATTATTTTGATTGATAATGAGCTTTGTGATTTTGGTACTGCCAACTTTGATAAGCGCAGCTTTTTTATTAATGATGAACTAAATTGCTTCATTCGTGACCCGGCCTTTATTGAAAAAATACGAAGTGAGTTTTTGATAGACGTCTTCCATCGTTCTGAAAAATTGACGACTAAGAAATATGAAAAACGCCCGTTTTTACAGCGAGGCAAGGAGTTTTTTTCATCATTGATTTCGGATTTGTTGTAATCAGAAAAGCGGAAGCACCCGTTTAGCGACGAAAAAACTGGAGCTCGTCGACTGAGATAAAGGAAATACGGCGAACGTAGAGAGTCGATGTTGACTTATCGTAGGGAGGCGGGTGAAGTTTTTCTAGTCGCTAGGTGCTGGAGCTGGACAACGATGCACAAAATAATATGAGCTTTAATTTTTTTCAAGCAAAAATTCATATAGCACAATCGCATGATTATGAAGCTGATCCTTCGCAGCATACAACAAAGTAACCGGCTCTTCCATTACCTTTTGTTTTAAAATGTCGACCTGCTCTTTATGTAGTGGGTCTTCCTTCAATTCTTTCAGGTAATTTTTCCGGAATTGTGGAAAAAGCTCGGGATCATGGCAAAACCATTTTCGCAGCTCTGGACTTGGAGCAATTTCCTTCATCCATAAATCAACTTTTGCCACTTCCTTTTTGATGCCCCTTGGCCATAGCCTGTCAATTAGCACCCGAAATCCATCGTCTGAATCAGGTGTTTCGTAAATTCTTTTCATTTTAAAATTTTGTTTCAAAATAAGCAATTACTCCTTACTTGTTTGTTTTTACTCCCCACTTTATTTTTGCAAAAAACCCTCAGGCCATGAATGATCCGTGATCCGAGGGTTCAAACATACATATACTACATTTTCTCTGGTGCAGATACTCCAACTAGGTCTAAGGCATTTTTTAATGTGATTTGAACAGCTTTTACTAGGGCAAGGCGTGCTCTAGATTTTTCAAGTTCTTCAGGGTTGATGACTTTTTCAGCATTGTAGAAGCTGTGTAATGCAGAAGCTAAATCATAGATATAGTTAGTTATGCGGTGTGGCATTCTTTTTTCTGCTGCTTCTGCTACGGCTTCTGGGAATTCGCCAAGCTTTTTCAATAGATCGATTTCTTTTTCAGCTTGGATTTGTGAAAGGTCAAGCGCACCTTCAAAGATAAGGCTTTGCTCTTCACCTTGGCGCAGCATACTGCAAATACGGGCATGTGCATATTGTGCATAATAAACCGGGTTTTCATTTGATTTTGATACAGCTAAATCCATATCAAAATCTAAATGGCTGTCCGCACTGCGCATTGCGAAGAAATAACGCATTGCATCAATGCCCACTTCTTCCATTAACTCACGAAGCGTGACTGCTTTACCTGTACGTTTGCTCATTTTCATCTTTTCACCGTTTTGGAAAAGGTTAACCATTTGAATAATTTCTACTTCTAATGTATCTGCATTGTAGCCAAGGGCTTGAATCGCCGCTTTCATTCTTGGGATGTAGCCATGATGGTCTGCTCCCCAAATGTTGATCAGCTTTTCAAAGCCACGCTTTAATTTATCTTGATGGTAAGCAATATCTGGAGTTAAGTACGTATAGCTGCCATCATTTTTAATTAATACGCGGTCTTTGTCATCGCCATATGTTGTGGAACGAAACCAGGTTGCCCCATCCTCTTCATAGAGTTCTCCTTTTTCTCGCAACGCATCCAACGCCACATCAATTTTGCCATTTTCATATAAAGAGGTCTCTGAAAACCAGTTATCGAATTCAACGCGGAATTGCTTAAGGTCCTCACGAAGCTTCGCTAACTCAAACTTTAAACCATAATCACGGAAGTACTTGTAGCGCTCTTGTTCATCTTTTTGTAAAAGACTGTCGCCCTCTTCCTCCGCAAGCTTTTGACCAATTCCAATAACGTCAGCACCATGATAGCCGTCCTCCGGCATTGCCACATCTTGACCTAACGCCTGTCTGTAGCGTGCTTCAACTGAAAGAGCCAAATTATGGATTTGGTTCCCCGCATCATTAATATAATATTCACGTTGAACATCATAACCTGCTTTTGCTAAAACATTACATAACGTATCACCCACCGCTGCACCACGAGCATGTCCTAAATGAAGGTCCCCAGTAGGGTTTGCAGATACAAACTCAACTTGAACTTTTTGGCCCTTGCCAGTGTTTGTCTGTCCATATCCGGAGCCAGCTTCAAGAATCGTTGGGATTAAGTCTGTAAGATAGCTATTATTCATGTAAAAATTGATAAAGCCTGGACCCGCGATTTCAATTTTTTCAATAGATGCTTTTGTTTTATCAAAATTTTCAACAAGCTGCTCTGCAATCATACGTGGCGCTTTTTTAGCCACACGGGCAAGCTGCATCGCCATATTGGTTGCGTAATCACCATGCGCTTTTTCTTTTGGTATTTCTAAAATCACTTCAGGGATTTCAGCTTCACTTGCTAGTTCAGCTTTCATGACAGCTGCTTTAATTTCTTCCTTTAATCGTTCTTTCACTTGTTCAACGATATTCATCGGAGTTCCTCCTTCATTTTTTCTTATTCAGTTAAATGTTTTATGTATGGATGGATTTTTGCGTTTTTACTATGTTTTTACCTGCGTTTATTCTATTTTTTCTATCATAAAAGTCAGCCGGTGGCGGCCAACCCATTCACCTTGCATTTGCAACTGATAAGAGAGTATTAACTTTGCTTTACGAGAGTCGATACGATTTGTAAAATCAATATTTTCAGTTTTTGCAACCATTTCCATCATTCCATATGGGCTTTGGTAGGACCCGAATGTTGTAGCACCCTTTTTATAAGTCTGGCGCATGGAAACCCCACCGGAGCGCATGATCAAAACTTCATCACCTTTGACTTTTATCACATTCGAAATCTGCCCCACATTCTCCATCATTTCCTTATAGGCAAGGAAAGTTGCATCCTCTTTCGAATATAAAGTACCTTCTTCCTCAATCGTTAGCAATTCTTTACGGCCTGCACCATCGCGAATTTCTGTAACAAGCTTTAATCGAATTGGTATTTTTGCTGATTCATTTTCTGCCATGAAGACACGTCCTCTTAGTCTCTTTAACCTTTCTATTATATTAATTGTATCCAATGTTCGCAAGAGGAAGACGTGAGTTGGTGAATATCTTGTGGGTCGCAGGGTCAGACCCTGTGGCTTTGTTTATATATAAAAAAAGGAATCCCTACTAATTAGAGATCCCTACAATTTCTTTTACTATATTTTCTTTATTTAAGGCACCACCGTTACCGGCACAGGTGCTTCATGGAGCACACTGTAGCTGACGCTGCCTAGTATATTTCTCTTAAATGCACCTAAGCCTCTTGTACCCATGACGATCATCGTTACTTGTTCTTCTTCTGCTTCTTTGCAAATTTCTAAATCAGGTAATCCGATTCTCGATTTAGTCACGACCTCTAAACTTTGGTCTTGCACAATATCTAGCACTTTATCAATCGCTTCTTGTGCTTCGTCTTCTTGGTATTCATGTAATTCCTCTTGGCTTATGAACCTTTTAACATTGCGTGTATTAAGGCTTAATTGGACATTTAACACGATTATTTTTGCTTGAAGGCCTTTTGCGATATGAACAGCGAATTTCAATGCTCTTCTTGAATGGTCTGAACCATCAACAGGGACTAATATTGTGTTTTCCATAGGGTCTTACCTCCAATTTAATCAAAATTCAATTTTGTATTCCTATTTATTCATAATTCGACAATGGCAATAGTTTCTCCTGCATCATAAGCCCCAGTATGGGGACAGGCACCCTAAATAGAAAAACCAGCATAGCGACAGTAACTATGCTGGTCAAACAAACCCTATTTAAAATGCTCGGCAACAAAGGATGGAACATTTTCCAAGCCGTGGTAGGATGGCTCTTTGCTATTTTTATAATAGATGGCGATTAAATATTCCTTGTCCCAACGCCATGATGCTTCATACAAGCACTCTTCCAGCTGACTTGGGTCTTCGATGATTAAAGGTTTCTCATTGTTTTTAAACAAGGTTTCCAAAGATACGCCGGGCCTTGATAGGGCTTCCTCTGCGTTCTCAGCTTTGATTACAGCCACAAACATTAAGTCCTCCGGCACGACTCTTGCCTGCTCGAGTAAATTATTTTCCTTTAACCAATTGTCAAATTGATGATAGGACTTTTTCCACGGAACATACAAACGTTGGTTATTTTCTAATAGTAATTCAATTTCTCCCCATGTTTCGCGCTCTGTTACGATGTCTTCATACGGTTCCTGGAGCATATCTGATTTAAGGGCATTGATGATTTCCTCAATTTGCTTCGGATCGACCGTATTAAACTTTTTATAACTAAGATAATTTGTATTAAGCGAAATCTTATCTACCTGTATCTCTTCTTTTAATCTTAATAATTCATTATTTGAGTATCTATATTCCTGTGATTCATAAATTGGCTTCAACTGTTCGTCGTAGCCAGCTTCTGGAATTTCATACTGGCGGACTAATTTTGAGCCATTTTTCAACTCATAGGCAACCACAATATTTTGATAAGATTTTCGACTCGTTACTTGGTCCCCACCTTCGATCAACTGCTGATGAAGCTTCATAATCGAATTGATATTTTCCGGATCCTTAAAAAAGTAACGATTCGATTCATTTAAGGCATTTACCTGAATTACCTCTGAGTATTCAGTCACCGGCATCGCGTATTCGGGCGTTTCTGGGTACTCATTTTTTAACCAATGAGCATTATATCCGAAATAAGCGCGCTCAATTTCAGCTGCATCCGGCAGCTTTTTTTCATACCCAGTCATGTCTAAACTCAAAAGGAGTCCAAGCACTGCAACTGCAACTGCATAAACTAGATAGCCTTTCATTTTTCGGAAAATCCGCCACGTTTTTTGCAATACCATTTCGGCAACGATATAGCCAAAAACGGATCCAAAAATATATCCAAATAATATCCAGCCCATTTCACCTTGCTGTGTTTCACCAAAATACATCCCGCTGAGCAGCATGAAGCAAAACGTAACTCCATATTTAAAAATTGGCTTTAAATAGCGGAAAGCAATGGCTTGCGTCGCGCCTTCAATTTGTCTTTTTTTATAAGCAAAAATCCCTAATAGGTAGAAAATCACCGATAGAGCAATGTAAATCAAGACTGCTTTGGCTGTCATGCTTCGATGCCCAATTTCAATCATTTGAGCAATCGGAGTTAGAAATTCTATATTTTGATCAAAATAATAATCATAAGCAAATCCGTAGATAAAATATTTTAAATTATGATAGAGCAAAATCATAATCCCAGCTGGAAATACTAGAAAAATATAAGCCAGCACAATCGATACCGCTGAAATCCCCGTAACAGCGCCAATTAACGTCGTCAGTGCAAACACGAACACATTCATGACGATTGTCAGACCTGCCCATTTTGTAATATCCAAAGCTGAAAAATAACCTTCTAAACCAAGCGTCCCATGGGCGATCGCTATAAAAATAGCTGTAATAACGACAGGTACAACTAATAGAGAAATTCCAATGAGCGCATGATGGTGAAACAGTGTCGTTCTTTTAATCGGAAGGCTGTGAATGAAATCGGCCGGCACCTTCACCTGCAAATAACGGAATAAAATAATGGATAGAATCACCGGGACTGAGAACATTAACAATACTTGAAGGCCATCTAAAATTGAAAAAAGGTAATGACCGTTATCATAGTTGTCAGGTAAATGCTCCGCCTGGTACATCATAAAGATTTGTAATGGCACCGCAAATAACAAAGCAATTTGGTAGATGATGCCGATCCAACCGACATTTCGTAAATCCTGCGTAACAATCCCGCGTTTAAACCATGATACTTTCGATTGCATAGCCGACATCCCCCATTTCGTAAATAAAGATTTCCTCAAGTGTTAGTGGCAATAGGTCAAACAGAACCGGATGGAACGATTGCACCTTATCTTTGACGTCCTCTTCCTTTCCTCTAACAATACAAAGGAGGACACTTCCACGTGATTCCTGATAAAGAACATCGAGGTCTTGTAAAAACCCGGCCGGTGTTTCGCCCGCTTTAAAGGCCACTTGAATTTTATGAATATCTGATTTTAGATCATCTAGATCCCTTTCAATCATAATTTCGCCATGATGCAAAATGCCGACATGATCGCAAATATCTTCCACTTCCCGGAGGTTGTGTGAAGAAATGAGAACGGTCATTTCACGTTCCGCCACATCCTGGACAAGCAGATTTTTCACCTTTTGACGCATAACTGCATCCAAGCCATCAAGCGGTTCATCTAAAATCAGCACTTCCGGCATTGTGGAAAGTGTTAGCCAAAAAGCAACTTGACGCTGCATCCCTTTTGAGAGGCGGTGAACTTTTTTATTTTGATCAATTGGAAAAACCTCACCCAGCCTTTGGTACCGTTCCTCATTCCATGACGGAAATAGACTTCTATAATAGTCAGCCATTTGTTTGATCGTATATTGTGAGAAAAAGAACAGCGTGTCTGGTAAAAAGATGATTTTCTGTTTAATTTGGACATTTTCAAACACCGATTGATTGTCAATTTGAACTTCGCCACTGTCCTGACGGTAAATACCTGCTAATATTTTTAAAAGAGTAGTTTTACCCGCACCATTTGACCCTAGCAAACCGTAGATGGAACCTTTGTTTATATGTAAGCTCACATTTTTGACTGCCTCCATGTCTTCAAAGGATTTGCGGATATTTTTTATGTTGATCATTGTTTCTCGCCCCCTTTGACGGACTGCTCAGCCTCTTCAATGAGCGTGACGATTTCTTCTTTTTTGACTCCTAGAAAAATCGCCTCTGAAATTAACTTCATTAATTCTTGTTTCATCTTCTTCACCTTTTCCCCCTTGTTGATCTCTGACGGCGGTGTGACAAAACTGCCTTTCCCTGGCACTGAGTAAATATAGCCTTGATGTTCTAATTCTCGGTAAGCTTTTTGAATTGTATTTGGATTAATCGTTAAGTCCTTGGCCAGCTGGCGAACGGACGGCAATTGTTCATCCGCTTTCAGTACTTCATTAATAATTAAATCTTTCAACTTTTCAACGAGCTGTTCATAGATGGGTACCCGACTGCGCATATCTAATTGGAACATATTAGCTTTAGGCCTCCTCTCATCTTGTTGTGTTAGTCGTATTATGTGTTCTAACCGTATTATATATCATAATACAGTTATGTCAATAGGAAAATTGATGGGGTGAAGTGCGGTGCGGGGTTCGATGCGGAGACAGGCACTGCTGAATGCACTACTGGCGTAGCAACTGATGCGTGGGGACAGGCACCACTGGAAAGGTATCTATGAAAAAAAACACTTGAAGTAATCTCCCCAAGTGTTTGAACGTGCTTTGTATTTATTTTTAAAAAGATGTATGGTCTATCCCCATTTTGTTCAGGCATTTGCTCAAAATCGCTTTATCGATTCGATTCACCTCATAATATTTTTCCCGATACATAGCTTGAATAATATCGCTTATTTCGATCTGCGTTATCGTTTGACTTCCTTGAAAGCTTTTGAACAATAGATTTAATGGTATACCATTTGTATCACCGTGTAATGGTGGTTGAAGGTAATTTATACTTTCGTGGCTTCTATAATTATTTTTTTCATAGAAGCGTTCCCTTTTAATACAATCTTCTTTTTCAGCCTCTGTATGAACAAGTTCTTCCATTTCCGTTTCCAAAATTGAAAAGCGCAGTGCGCTATGCCCCGCTGATATTGCATCCTTTTTCAACAGTTCTTCCATTTTTAATAATGTTGTGGACCCCAATCCATTCCCCCGAACAAGCGGATTTGTTACGATATAGACGATGAAACCAGTATTTACATCAGCTAAATAATGCCCTGTTGCAAAAGAAGCAACCGTATCTCCCTCCATACCTACTAAAAAGCGAAAGCTATTCGGAAAGCTGCTAGTTGCATATTTTAGCCCTTTTTGAAAAACATCATAGGGTTCCCTTACTTCAATCGGAAAGGCTTGATCGTATAGTTTTAAAACACTTTCTAAATTCATTTGATTATCATTCGTAATTTCAGTCCAGTTAATTTCTGCTGTCACAGCACAACACCTTTTCTCTAAATAATTCACAATTCAATTTTACATAATCTTATTTTAAAAAGAAACAAAAGTGATCCAGGTCCCCATTTCCGCCCACCTCCCCAAAATCTGTTCACAAATCTACAAAATTCAACCCAACCTGAATTGCCAAATGTTGTATGATAAAAGAAGAATTGCATCACTAGGAGGTGCCTATATTGCTTGGAAAAAAGATCAAACATGCCGGGCGATATCAAGAAATTGTAAATGCTTTTTTGCGTAACGGCTTTAGTTACTTTGTATATCGGCTTGGCCTGTCTAATCAAATTTCATCAAAAAAACAGCAGGAATCGGAAAAACTTATGAATAAGCAAACGGTTGGCATGAAGCTTCGTAATATTCTTCAAGGACTAGGACCAACTTTTATTAAGCTTGGACAAATTGCCAGCACCCGCCGCGATCTCATTCCTGAGGAAATCACTCGAGAGCTCGAGCAGCTTCAAGATAACGTTGTATCGTTCCCTTTTGAGCAGGTCCGGGAAATTATCGAGGGAGAACTGGGGGATACGTTAGAAAATCTTTTTCAAGATTTTAGTGAGACACCGCTTGCGACGGCGTCAATCGGTCAAGTTCATAGTGCCCATCTCAACACAGGAGAACAAGTTGCTGTAAAAATTCAACGTCCAGATATCGTACCGATTGTCGAAACCGATTTGGAAATCCTTGATGATTTAGCAAGGGGGATGGAGTCAAAAATAGCCTGGGCCAAAACCTATGAAATTCGCAAAATGATCAACACATTTGCGAAAACATTGCGGGCTGAGCTTGATTATTATATTGAAGGCAGAAATTGTGAACGAATTGCCAAGCAGTTTTCTTATCAGCCTGAAATTGAGATTCCCCATGTTCATTGGAAGTATACAACAAAGAAAGTATTAACGATGGATTTTGTGCAAGGCATCAAGGTTAGCAACATCGCAAAGCTGGAGGCTGAAGGCTATGATCGCAGGCTGATTGCTGATCGAATTACACAATCGATGCTTCAACAAATTTTTATCGAAGGCTTTTTTCATGGGGACCCGCATCCAGGCAACATTTACGTATTGCCTGAAAATCGGATTGCCTATTTAGATTTTGGGATGGTGGGTCGACTGAATGATGATACAAAATTTCACTTTGCATCGATGATCATCCATTTGCAGCGCGGCAACACAGACGGGCTTATTAAGGCTATTTCATCAATGGGCATGCTTTCGAAAGAAACAGATATGACTTCCTTTTATAATGAAATTGATCAACTAGTGATGAAATATTACGATGTTTCTTTTAGCAAACTTCAGCTCAGCGAAGCAATCAATGATTTGTTGACCGTTATTTATCATCACCGGATCCAAATCCCTTCAGATCTAACAGTTTTGGCGAAAACACTAATTGTACTTGAGGCGATTATCGAAAATCTTGACCCGGAGTTCAGCATCATGAAAGCAGCCGAGCCATTTGGTGAAAAGCTGTTTCTCCACCGCTACGAACCAACTACTATTTTAAAAAAGTCATGGAAACAATGGGTCGAAAATGCTCAATTTTTATCACAAGTTCCCAAAAATTTAAAAGATCTTTCTAAAACGATTCAAAACGGAGATTTACATTTTAAAATCAGCGTCCCAGAGCTTCAGCTTTTTTTACAAAGGCTAGATAAGATAAGCAACCGGCTTGCTTTTAGTATTATTCTTTTAGCCTTTAGCATTTTAATGGTCGGCCTCATTATTGGATCAGCAATTGCTGACCAAGCCAATCTTTTATGGCAAATACCAGTGATTGAAATCGGTTCGGTTGTTGCCACCCTGATGTTTTTGTTTATTGTTTTTTCAATTTATAAATCGGGGCGGCTGTAAAGGTCTAAGGGTCTTTATTTTTATAAAAATAATAGTAGGCAGGAAATTCACATTGTTGGATTTCCTGCTTATTTTTTAAACTTGCAAGATTGCTTCCTCTTTCTTTACGAAAGTTACTAGTGTTTATACATAGATTTCAATATTCCGCCATAACTTTATTAACACTTTGTGAATAGATTCACAAGGTACTGTTGCAATATTATTAACGGTGGTAATCTTAACACATAGAAATCATCATTTTATATTCTGAAAGGAAGTAATCATCATGATTAACAAATGGTTAAGAGAAAGTAATATATCCGCTGGTATTTTAACAATTATTCGTTTATATTGGGGCTACGCTTTCTTTACAGCAGGTCTTGGCAAATTAACTGGAGGCTTTGATGCAAGTGGTTTCTTAAAAGGAGCAATTGCGAATCCGGTTGCAACTCACGGTGAAGTCGTTTATGGTTGGTATAATTCATTCTTAGAAGGTGTAGCATTACCCAACATTGGATTATTTAACGTTCTAGTTCCTTGGGGCGAAACATTAGTTGGTTTAGGTCTTATGCTTGGATGCTTAACAACTGCCGCTGCCTTCTTCGGAATGTTGATGAACTTCTCATTCCTATTAGCTGGAACAGTTTCTCACAACCCTACTGATATTTTAATGGGCGTAATCATCGCCGCAGCTGGCTACAATGCTGGTAAATTCGGTTTAGACCGCTTTGTATTGCCTTTCTTACGCAAAATGTTTAACAAAGAAGGTCACAAAGCAGAAAAACATACAGCCCCTCATTCAGCTTAATAATGAAAAAAGCAAACCATTTTAGGACTCGATGGTTTGCTTTTTTTGTACTGATAAGAAAGGACATCGACTTCCGCCATTGCGGGCGGAAAGTCGTGTCTTTCTAATTTTGGATTATTTTTTTTAAACCCAGCCTAAAATTATTTCACGTAACAGCTTACTTGCTGTATTTGCAGTTTGCTCTGATGGGTCATAGATTGGCGCAACTTCCACTAAGTCAGCACCGACAACTTTTATGTCAGACTTAGCAATTTCGTGAATGGAGGCGAGAAGTTCACGGGACGTGATTCCGCCGGCGTCAACTGTTCCTGTACCAGGTGCATGCGCTGGATCTAGTACATCAATATCAATAGTAACATAAACCGGGCGTCCTGCTAGCTTTGGCAAAATTTCTTTGAGTGGCTCAAGCACTTCAAATTTCGCAATATACATGCCTACTTCTTTGGCCCATTGGAATTCTTCCTTCATGCCGGAACGAATTCCAAAAGAAAATACGTTTTGCGGTCCGATCAGTTCAGCCGCCTTGCGAATTGGCGTTGAATGGGAAAGCGGCTCCCCTTCATAATTTTCACGAAGATCCGTATGAGCATCCATATGAATGATCGCAAGGTCCGGATACTTTTTGTACATTGCTCTAATAACCGGCCAAGTAACTAAGTGCTCGCCACCCATTCCAAGCGGGAATTTGTCTGCTGCTAAAATTTGGCCAACAAAATCTTCAATCATATCAAGGCTCCGTTGAGCATTTCCAAAAGGAAGCGGAATATCACCAGCATCATAATATTTCACTTCTTCAAGCTCGCGGTCCAAATACGCGCTATATTCCTCCAACCCAACGGAAACCTCACGAATACGTGCCGGGCCGAAGCGAGAACCTGGGCGAAAGCTTACGGTCCAATCCATTGGCATGCCATATAATACGGCTTCACTCTCTTCAAAGTTCTGGTGACTTTTTATAAAAACATTACCTTGATAGGCTTCATCAAATCTCATCTAATTTTTCCTCCTCAAATTGTGGGACAGAGGGTCGGGTTCCGCGTCCCTGGGACACAGGGCCAGGAACTGTGTCCCAGTTCCGTTCATTTTGTTAAATCTTCTACAAAGCGCGGCAGCACAAATGCCGCTTTATGAAGTTCTTTTGTATAGTATTTTGTTTCAATATCATGGAAACGACTTTCTTCCACCGCTAACGGGTCGTGCTTTTTCGAACCGATCGTAAACGTCCACAGTCCACTTGGATAGGTTGGGACATTGGCTATATAAAGCTTTACGATCGGAAAAATTTCTTTGACATCGCGTTGCACGTCACGGATTAAATCCGCTTTGAACCATGGATTGTCAGTTTGGGCAACAAAGATGCCATCCTCTTTCAATGCTTTTGCAATACCTGCATAAAAGCCTTTTGTAAAAAGATTAACAGCAGGTCCAACCGGTTCCGTTGAATCGACCATAATGACGTCATACACATTTTCTGCCTTGGCAATATGCATGAAACCATCGCCAACAATGACTTTGACACGAGGATTTTCAAGCTCACCGGCGATCTCAGGAAGAAACTTCTTCGAGTATTCAATCACCTTGCCATCAATTTCAACCAATGTTACCTTCTTCACGCTCGGGTGTTTTAAAACCTCACGAATAACACCACCATCTCCCCCACCAACAACCAGTACGTTCTCAGGATTCGGGTGTGTAAATAACGGAACATGGGCAACCATTTCATGATAGACAAACTCATCCTTCTTCGTCGTCATAACCATTCCATCTAAAATCAACATATTGCCGAATTCCTCTGTTTCCACCATATCTAATTTTTGAAATTCAGTCTGTTCTGTATGTAAAGTCTGCTTAATTTTTGCCGTAATTCCATAGCTTTCGGTTTGTTTTTCAGTAAACCATAATTCCATCGTTTCTTCATTCCTTTCTTAAAAAGTTCAATAATGCCTAACATAATCTACCTTTTAATGTTCCCTATGTCCTCGGTAAAAATCATGAAGATCTGGAAAAATCCGAAAGTCCAAGATAAAAGTATAGATTATTACTGCAAAAATGCAAGAAATTTTTTCTAACCGTTCCTTGTTATGTTTATTTTCTATAAAAACCTCCAATACTAGTTAATAAAATCTCGTAGAAATTGGGACAGAGGGTCGGGATCTGTGGCCCGAATTGGGACACAGATCCCGACCCCATGGCTCTCCACAAAAAAAGGGGGATTTTATTGGAGCTTATTACTCAGGAAAACCTTGATAAAACGCGAAGATGGCTGCGTGCTATTTTAGTAATTGGAATGATCCTATTAATCTTATTTATTATTTTCATTGCCGGCTTAATAACCTATGGGAAGGCGAAGGGGCCGCCGCCTCTGGCAGTCCCGCAAACGACGATTTTTTACGCGCAGGATGGGAAAACGATTATTGGCGAAAGCATTCATAACGGAGAGAACCGTTATTGGATGCCTTTGAGTGAAATTTCGCAAGAGGTTATTGAGGCGACGATTTCGATTGAGGATCGGAAGTTTTATAATCATTATGGTTTCGATGTGAAGCGGATTGTCGGGGCGATCATTGCCGATATTAAAGCGATGGCCAAAGTTCAAGGAGCAAGCACGATTTCACAGCAGTATGCCCGTAACCTATTCTTAGAGCATGATAAAACGTGGAAGCGGAAATTTGATGAGGCTCTTTATACGGTTCGGCTTGAAACGAACTATAATAAGGATGAAATTTTGGAGGGCTACTTAAATACGATTTACTATGGACACGGTGCCTATGGAATTGAAGCGGCTGCTAACTATTATTTTAACAAACATGCAAAAGACCTAACATTAGAGGAGGCCGCGATGCTGGCGGGGATTCCGAAAGCACCAAGCTATTATTCACCTTTTAATGATGAACAAAAAGCAAAAACTAGACAAAAAATAGTTTTACAGTCGATGGAAAATAACGGCTTGATCACAGAAGCCGAGGTAAACAAAGCGTTCGAAACACCATTACAATTCAATACGGATCATGACATTACCCATAAGCAAATAGCTCCCTACTTCCAAGATGCTGTTAAGCTTGCTTTAAAGGATGTCGTAAAGCTAGATGAGCGGACAATAGAATTAGGCGGCCTCCGCGTCTATACAACATTGGACCCGACGGCGCAAGAAATCGCTGAAACCAATATTGCCAATATCATCAATCCGAAGTCGGAAATTCAAGTTGCCCTGATGTCGATGGAGCCGAAGACCGGAAAAGTGCGGGCATTGGTTGGCGGTCGTGACTATATAAAAAGTCCTTTTAATAGGGTAACTCAGGCTGAACGGATGCCAGGTTCGACGTTTAAGCCGTTTCTTTTTTACGCAGCCTTAGAAAATGGCTTTACACCTTCGACGAAAATGCGTAGCGAACCGATGAATTTTCCGTATGACGAGGGCCGGGCCGTTTACCGCCCTGACAATTATAATAATTACTATGCCAATGATTTTATAACGATGGCCCAAGCTCTAGCCTTATCTGACAATATTTACGCTGTGAAGACCCATATGTTTTTAGGCGTCAATAAGCTCGTAGAAACGGCTAAGCAGCTCGGCATTACAAGTGACCTAACCGCGGTCCCTTCCCTAGCACTTGGTACATCCTCTGTCAAAATGATGGATATGGTGAAAGCTTACGGGATGATTGCTAACGGCGGAATTTCAGTCACACCTATTTTTATCGAAAAGGTCGTCAACCATAAAGGCGAAGTCATTTATCGGAGCAAACGGGAAAAAGAACAAGTTTTGGATCCGGCCCTTGCTTTTGTCACAGCCCATTTAATGACCGGAATGTTTGATAAAAAATTAAATTCCTATACATCCGTGACTGGTCAATCAATCGCCAATGGGCTGACGCGTCTATATGCCGGCAAATCTGGTACAACAAAAACAGATAGCTGGATGATCGGCTTTACCCCACAGCTCGTAACTGGGGTTTGGATTGGCTATGACCGGGATGAAACAATCGATATTGTTGCTGAACGAGCCTACGCAAAAAGAATTTGGGCGAAATATATGGAGGAAGCTTTGCAGGATAAACCATTTGTAGGGTTTAAACCACCAAAAGGTGTCGTTCCCGCTTATGTCGACCCGGCGAACGGCTTATTAGCTACAAGTGATTGCAAAAATGCTCGCTTAACCTACTTCGTTGAAGGCACAGAGCCGACAGAGTATTGTTCAGTGCACTTACCGAATGGTGAAGAAAAACACGAAGAAAAAGAAGGTTTAGAAGAACAGCCGGACAAAGGCTGGTTTGAGAGGATATTTAAGTGGTGGTAGATGGAGCACATCGACTGAGATAAAGGAAACACGGCGAACTTTGTGAGCCGATGTTGACTTATCGTAGGGAGGTGGGTGAAGTTTACTAGTTGCTGGGTGCTGGAGCTGGACAGAAAAGAAAAGAAACCAAGGTTCCCCAAAAATGGGCGCCTTGGTTTCTTTCTGTCCTAGTCTATGTGTGAAATTAGACTAATTATTAGTTTACTTTCTTTTAGGAAAAACCTCAAGATGTTCACAGAATGTTCAGAAATAGTCCAAAAATTCCGGTAACTTTATTGTAATTTTTTGAAATAATAATTAATAATTTTGAGGTTAGGAGACTTTAATTGTCCCCTAACAGTTATTTTTCAGGCAGCAAGGCGTTTTTTAACTCTTCTGCGGAATTGTCCCACATTTCTTGATTAAAGTTTTTCAAAAATTCTCCTAAAACCAGTCTGGATTGCTCATCCATATTATTCACGATGACCCTTCCCTTTAGTGAACGATCCATGTTGTTCACGTGCTCCGGCATTGATTTATAGCCGCGTCTTGCCTCACTATCAATGAAGAGCTCACAAGTCCCAAGGCCATGATAGTATGGCCCTTCCTGCTTACGGTGAACGGTCACCCAAACAACCCAATAGGTTTTGCCGTTTGGAACCTCGTCCCGGTTCGTCAGCATCTTTATTCCTTTTTCAATCTTGCTTCTTGCATGCAAGGCCCCCATATCGATAAAGGCTTCCCGTGTTTCAGTATCAATCATAACGGGCGAAACATTATTCAGGCTAATAGCCCCTACTCCATAGCCGCCATGCCCATCTGTGGAATCATTCTTTATAATATTAAAACCAGTACCTTGGCTTTTATTATTCATTTATGAAAGCACCCCTTATCTTTTAGAAAATAACAAACTAACTTTTTGGTTAAAATATTATCATTAACATAATATCCCTATTTTAGCATCCTAACACAGAAACTTCACCTTTGGCGACTTGTTGAAAAATGAAGGATTTTTTTGTTTTTATAACGAATCTTAAAAGAGAATCTACAACTAGGATAAAGGAGAGAATATTATGCCATATGTAACAGTTAAAATGTTAGAAGGACGTACTGACACGCAAAAGAAGGCCTTAGCAGAAAAAATAACAGCAGCCGTTGTTGAAACAACAGGAGCACCTGCTGACCGAGTTCACGTTATGATCGAGGACATGCCAAAAACAAACCTAAGTGTTGGCGGAAAAATGGCTAACGAATAAAAAACATTATCCAGTTTAGACAAAGTAACCAAATCATTACAGTATTAACAATCACAGAAAGCACATATTAGAGTATGGAAAGCAATAAAATTGCTTCTCAATCTCTATAAAGGAAGTGGCTTCAAATTGAATAATTGGTTATCTGCGCTCTTCAGGACAAAGAGAGGACTAAATATTTTAAATATGTTTGGTAATAGAAGAAACAATAGAGGGATAATTTGGGCTTCCTTGTTAGGTCTGGGGGTTAGTACAGCCGTTTATGGTTTACGAAATACTCGAAACACTAATATCCTACAACCTATTCAGAATGTAATGAATAGGGTTCAATCACGTACAGCAGGACCGATGCCAAATATGGCTGACTTAACGGAATTTTCAGAGGAATTAATTCCTCAGCAAAATATTAACAAAAATAAATAAATCTCATTAATAAAATAACGCCCGCATAATAGTGGGCGTTATTTTGTATATTTTTGAAAATTTATCGAAAATAATTTACAAAAGCTAAAAGCTTTATTAACCATAACACTGGTAATGCTACCAATTAATGCACTACTAATAATATCAGTTAGATAATGATGACCTACCCAAATACGGGAGAAACCAGTTAACAAAGATAAAATCCACATAATGGATCCAAGAAGACGTTCTTGAAGGAAAATAGAAGTAGATATAGCAAATACCAAAAGGGTATGTTTACTCGGAAATGAGGAATCCACTTTTGAAGGAATGAGAATGCCTACACGATGTTTTATAAATGGACGTGGTCTATAATAAAACAATTTAATTACTTTGTTAATTAACAAAGTAATTCCTGAAGAAATCCCTGCACAATACACTGCTTTTTTATCAGAAGTCTTTCTAAACCACATAAAAATCATAACAAATGCAAATACATAACGAACTTTTTTCGATAAAAATATCATTAGAAAATCGATAGGAGTACAACGACCAGAAAGTTGATTAATTGATTTAAACAATTTGTAGTCCATATAATACTCTCCTTATTTTGTAGATAAGTATTAAATTACCCACCTTAACAAGATATATGTAAAAATCCGGAAACAGACTGTTTTTTTAAATCAAATATTACCGTTGATGTTGTTGGAAGCGAACAATGGCTAGGTCTATACTGACCTAGCCATTGTTATTGTTTGTTCACGCAGACTGTCGATATATTGATAGGCCTGCTCGACTTCTTCGTCTGTGTAGCGTTGTTTCGCTTTTAAGGTGAATACTTTTTCTTTTACTTGATCTTTCGGAAGGTCATCAAAGTAAAGTACAGTTGAGACGAGCTCTAGGAAGCGGGAACTCTGTTCATTCATATTTTTCACACATGATTCTAGGTGTGGCATGTCTACTTCGAAGTGGCTTAAGAACTGCTCGCCTTCTTCAGATAATGTATAGCGATATTGGACGTAGCCGCCCTTTTTTTCTTTTTGCTCGCTTAAAAAGCCGTTGTTTTCAAGCTCTTCGACCCGTAATGTCAATTCCTCTGAATAGGGGCCGAAAAAGTGAAAGTTATATTTTTCATGAAAAGGAAATTGGAGTTTTTTTGCGATGTAAACCATCTTTTGGAGTTTTTTTCTACCAACGATTTCCCCCGCATATGAAAATACCTTCATTAATTTCGCATGATCCTGTAACATCAGGCCCTCTCCTATCCTTGCAATATTTCTTTTATTCTTTTCTTTACGTCACCCTCAGGAAGATTGTCGACAAAATCCACGGGATAATAAAGTTTGTGGTCTGTTCGTTTTTTGCCGGAAATCGATTCAACGATCTCTGATTCACGCGAAAGTTCACGCAGCTCACCGTTCGGCATTAATAAATAGATGGGGATTCGCTCCCCTTCTTCTCCCGGTCGGTAAAAATCGTATGGTAAATCTGAAGAAGAATCAACCTCTAAATAATAATTCGTATCGATTCCAACCTCATTAAAAAGCTTCATTAATTCCATCAACTTCATGTAGCCGGAGTTTGGATTAAACTCTATATACTTAAAAAGATTACGATTCATAAAGCGGGTGCATAGATCCTTTAATATCGCGTCATTTTCATGCATCCAATTTTGGAAAAAGAACAGCATGACCGACTCATCCAATGCCAAGTAATCTTTCAGACTTACATTCCCATTAAATAGTGAATAAAAATGCGTCGGTTCCATTGAGAATCTATAGCCTTCCTGGTACAACTTTTTGGCACGATGAAGAATTTTCGTTAAAATAACCTCCGCACTCCGCGTCACAGGATGAAAATAGACCTGCCAATACATTTGGTAGCGGCTCATAATATAGTCTTCGACAGCATGCATCCCGCTCTTTTTAATGACGACCTGGTCCTCAGTCGGACGCATCACACGCAGAATTCGCTCCATATCGAAATGGCCGTAGCTTACCCCTGTGTAAAAAGCATCACGCTGCAAATAATCCATACGGTCGGCATCAATTTGGCTTGAAATCAGGCTGACAACAAGCTTGTTTTCATATGTTTTGGCAATCACCTCTGCAACCTTTTTCGGAAAATCATCGCTGACTCTTTTTAATACTTTATTGATCTCCGTGTCACCAGTAATAATCGCTCTTGTCCATTTTTCATGATCCAGCTGAAACACTTTTTCGAACGAATGTGAAAATGGACCGTGTCCAACATCATGCAATAAGCCGGCAGATAGACATAACAGCCGTTCGGAATTATCCCAATGCTCGCGCCCTTGGAAAATATCAATGATTCTCCTTATAATTTCATAGACACCAAGTGAATGGTTGAAGCGGCTATGCTCAGCCCCATGAAACGTAAAAAACGTCGTCCCAAGCTGGCGCACTCTCCGCAGGCGTTGAAATTCGGCTGTACCGATTAAATCCCATATTAATTTATCCCGAACATGCACATAGCGATGGACCGGGTCTTTAAATACCTTTTCTTCATGTAACTGTTCATTTACGTAAGCCATTTTGAAAGGTACTCCTTTCGCAAAAAGGACCATGATAAATGTCTAGCTCCAGCGCCTCCAGTTTGTACGGCGATGAGCAAGGCGCTTCCGCTTTTCTTATGATCTCTTTTATACTTTTTCCATTATACATTCTATTCTTCCACCAAAAAACCTCTTTTTTCAACAAAAAGAGGTTTATTTCGCCAGCCATATACAGTTATGCACTTTTCAATTATTTTATTTTTTTCTCAAGTTTTTCAATTAACTCGTCTTCTGTTGGTGCTGAAATCGGACGATTATTTAAAAAGGCAAATGATTTCTTTCGACCGGGACCACAATAAGATTGGCAGCCAATGACAACTTCGGCGTCCGGATCAAGCTGTTTTAACTTTGGTAATAAAGTTTTCAAGTTAGTGCCTAGGCAATCATCACAAACTCTGAATTCATTTTTTGACATCACACCCACCTGCCTTTCTGATCATTTTCCAACTAAAAAATTCAACCGTTCATACTAATTTTTATATACTTCCCATTATGGGTAACTTTTTCAGTTTCTATTATGTAAGCCAATCGGCTTTTATCTATTAATCGAATAAAGCTAAACAAAAGTCATTTTACCACTTCCCGCCGTTTGTATCAATGACAATAGGCTTGCTGGTGTAATTTTTAAGCCTAATGGTGTAAAGGTTTCCCACCTTTTCTCTACTATCCTTTTAAAATATGTATAATTTTTTTTGAAATTGTCCATCCTATAACTAACAGAAATTTTACTTATTTTACTTTTACTAGAAAAATATTAAAGGAGTTGTAAGATGTGATGATTCAAAGACAGGATGCATGGTCTGAAGAGGATGATCTGCTATTGGCAGAGACCGTATTGCGTCATATTCGGGAGGGTAGCACCCAGTTAAACGCATTTGAGGAGGTCGGTGACAAACTAAACCGGACGTCGGCCGCATGTGGATTCCGCTGGAATGCCGTTGTGAGGCAGGATTATATGAAAGCAATTGATTTAGCTAAAAAACAACGTAAACAAAGACAGCGTGCTTTAGGAGAAAAAACAAAGCCACTGTATACACCACCTGATCCAACATTTTCGTTTGAGGTTTCAGAGGAAATCATGGTGGAAAAAGATGCTAGAAACGAAGAAGCAGCAGTGGTTACCAATACTATCACGCCCGAGAGAAGCTATGTGCAGTCTTCAAAGGCGCTTTCAATGGATGATGTCATTTTATTTTTAAGCAATTTGAAAAATAGTGACCATCAATCTACGAACATGCAGCAGAAGAATGATAGATTAAAAATGGAAAACAAAGGGCTTGCTGATGAAATTGCTATTTTGAAAAAGCAGCTTGAGCAAACGGAACGTGAATTCCAAACGATCCAAGAGGATTACCAGGCCCTTGTTAAAATAATGGATCGGGCACGAAAAATGGTGTTATTTGAGGATGAGGAGAAACCGACAAATACATTTAAGATGGATAAAAATGGGAACTTGGAGCGAATTGCGAAATAGCAAGTGGAACACAGGGGGGCGCCGTCCTGGTGTGACACGGGGGCGGGTTCTCCGGCCCAGTTTGAGTCCTATTTTTCGTGGCTTTTGAAGCCGCGGGGGCGGGAACTGTGTCCCATCTGGGCAAATATCCATTAGAACAAGCGTAGCTAATTACAGCTCGCTTGTTTTTTATTTTGTATTGGCGAATGCTATAATTGTTTTTAAAGAATTTTGTACGAAAAAGGGGAATTAACTATGCAGGACATCAACCCGCTTTTACAGCAGCCAGAGTGGCGTTATATCGATCATTCCAGTCTTGGATTGTATTTCAGTCCACTGCAGTCATTTGCCTATGATGATACGTTTTGTTCATCTGTTGGAAGTGGCCAGTCGGCACCTGTTATTCGCACTTGGATTCATGCGCCAACGATTGTCCTCGGCATTCAGGATGGCAGATTGCCTTTCTTGGAACAAGGTGTGGCATTTTTGGAGGAAAAAGGCTATCAATCTATTGTTCGTAACTCCGGCGGATTGGCTGTCGTTCTGGATGATGGTATTTTAAATCTTTCGCTGATTTTACCTGAAGGAAAGGGAATTGATATAAATCGTGGCTATGAGGCAATGTGGAATTTAATCCGGCTCATGTTATCCGGATTTGACGTGCAGGTTGATGCGAGGGAAATTGTCGGCAGTTATTGCCCGGGAAGTTTTGATTTAAGTATTGGCGGTAAGAAATTTGCTGGTATTTCGCAACGAAGGCTGCGCGGCGGGGTTGCTGTGCAAATTTATCTTTGTGTAACCGGCAGCGGTAGTTTGCGCGCTGAAATTGTACGGGAATTTTATCATCGTGCCTTGCAAGGAGAGAAAACAAAATTCACCTATCCTACGATTGTCCCCTCCACGATGGCCTCATTATCCGAGCTGTTGGGTAAGACCATAACAACAGAGCAATTGATTACGTTGATGTTGAAGACATTTGGGGATTTGGATGCGGGAATCACGACTACGCCTTTAAGTGAGAAGGAACTGGAATTGTATCAATACAATTATGACCGGATTTTGAAACGAAATGAACAATAAAAGCATGGTGATAGACTGGGACTTAGAGCTGGGGCCAGTGTTGATCAACATGCTTTTTTGTATTTTGTAATTACAACGCCTGTACCGCTGTAATTAATGCTAACTTATAGACGTCTTCAGCGTTGCAGCCGCGGGATAGATCGTTCACCGGCTGGTTTAATCCTTGGAGGATTGGACCGATTGCTTCAAAGCCGCCTAAGCGCTGGGTAATTTTATAGCCGATGTTGCCGGCATCTAGGGTTGGGAATACGAATACTTTGGCATCACCTTGGATGACTGAGTCAGGTGCTTTTTTTACAGCAACTGATGGTACGATGGCAGCGTCAAATTGAAACTCTCCGTCGATGATCAAATCAGGCTGTTTTTCTTTCGCAATTTTGATGGCCTCTGCTACCTTTTCTGTTTCAGGTGTAACTGCAGATCCTTTTGTAGAAAAACTTAGCATCGCAACCTTTGGTTCAACATCAAACAGCACTGCTGATTCGGCACTTACGATGGCGATTTCCGCTAAATCTTGACTATCAGGGTTTGGATTGATAGCACAATCCGCGAAAATATATTTTTCATCGCCTCGCACCATGACAAACATCCCAGATGTCTTTTTGATGCCAGTTTTTGTTTTAATAATTTGCAACGCAGGGCGAACAGTGTCTGCCGTTGAATGAGCGGCACCGCTGACTAAGCCATCTGCTTTTTTTAAATAAACAAGCATTGTGCCAAAGTAATTTTCATCTTTTAAAATTTGTCTAGCCTCTTCTTCTGTTGCTTTTCCCTTCCGGCGCTCGATAAATTCACGCACAAGCACATCAAATTCATCGTAGGAATTCGGATCGAGAATTTCAACATTCCCTAAAGAAATATTTAGAGATGTCGCCTTTTGCTCTACTTCTGCTTTATTTCCGATTAAAATCGGCTTTAAAACTTCCTCAGAGGCAAGTCTGCCAACGGCTGTCAAAATTCGCTCATCCAAGCCCTCTGGGAAGACAATAGTTTTGTTTTTACCTTTAATTTTTTCTTTTACAATAGAAAATAAGTCGCTCAAATCAATACCTCCAAAATCAATTAAGATTACCTAATAAATATATTTCGTAAAAGCATCCGTAAATCCCAACAGAAAGTCAGTGGAGGATTCACCCTATCCTGCTTATTATTACCATATACTTTTCCAATATTCTTGGAAATAGGCTAATCAAAACGGAAACGCTTACTTTAAAAAGTTCCTCTTTTCAGAACGTTGGAAAATTTCTATAACAAACGCAAAAAATTTGACCTAGATTACCCTTTGCCACCTTTTGTCAACTTTTTAAGCTAAAAACTTTCTTCTGGATAAAACTATTGTTATATTAGTTATTGACATGTACATATTGAAATGTAGCTATTAAGATAAAGGAGTGTTATGAATGGCTGAACCAGCAAAAACGTTAGATGGTTGGTATTGTCTTCACGATTTCCGCACGGTAGATTGGACATCTTGGAAAAGGCTATCAGGCGATGAAAGAAATGAAATAATTGTAGAGTTTCAAAACTATCTCAGTGCATTAAAAAATACGGAAGAAGCTAAAAAAGGAAGTCATGCTTTATACACCATTGTCGGCCAAAAAGCTGACTTTATGTTAATGATTCTTCGTCCAACAATGGAGGAGTTAAACGAGCTTGAGACAACTTTTAATAAAACAAAATTTGCGGAGTATTTACTTCCTGCACATTCCTATGTGTCTGTAGTTGAATTAAGTAACTACCTGCCATCTGACCAGGATCCATATCAAAGCCCTGAAGTTTTGGCACGTTTATACCCTATTCTTCCAAAGACGAACCATATTTGCTTCTATCCAATGGATAAGCGTCGTCAAGGCAATGACAACTGGTATATGCTTTCAATGGAAGAGCGCAGCAGTATGATGCGTTCACACGGCATGATCGGCCGCCAGTATGCAGGTAAAGTAAAACAGATCATTACTGGTTCTGTTGGTTTTGATGATTGGGAATGGGGCGTTACGCTTTTTGCAGACGACGTTCTTCAATTTAAAAAGCTTGTGTATGAAATGAGATTTGACGAAGTAAGCGCAAAATATGGCGAATTCGGTTCATTCTTCGTTGGCAACATTTTAACAGAAGAAGCTGTTCCGAAATTCTTACACGTTTAATAAGCAAGTCAGAATTATAAGCTCCCTAACCATTAGGGGGCTTTTTCCATGAGTTGGGACAGAGTTCCCGACCCCATGGCTCGCCCCCGCGCCGCGGCCCACCCAATCCCGCTGCAATTTTTATCATAAAAACACCTACAGCCACATAGTATCTAAATGTAATAACCACAAAAAAAAGGAAAATACAAGTCACCATTTTCTGTTCTTGCAATATGTTAGTAGGGTAATCGCTATTGTGAGGTGAGAAAATGGCTGTTGTGCCACATACTGAGGAAGATGTAAAACTTCTGGCAAGATTGATGCGGGCTGAAGCCGAAGGGGATGGAAGGCTTGGTATGTTAATGGTGGGCAATGTTGGGGTTAATCGTGTAGTTGGAAATTGTCTTGATTTTAAATCTCTCCGTAGCTTACGGGATATGGTTTTCCAGAAGCCAGGCGGCTATGAAGCGGTTGATAAACCTTATTTTTATCAACGTGCTAGAGAAGCAGATATTGGGTTGGCACGCCAAGTAATTAGGGGCTGGAAATATCACCCGGCAACTTACTCTCTATGGTTTTTCAGACCTGAGGGGGACTGTCCAGCCACATGGTTTAACCAAAGGAATGCGGGACGATTTAAATCTCATTGTTTTTATACCCCTGAACAAGAAAATTGTCCGCAAATATTTTTTTAAAGTGTCATTTGAATTTCACACTTAGCAGTTCCAATTTTACACATACACAATAGAAAATAAAGGCATTTTATACTTATTCTTAACTGGCTGTTCTTCCATAAAGTATAAAATTGTCTATCATCAAAGGGAGGAATGTAAAATGGCAAGTAATTTTCCATCTCAAACGCCAGCATATGGGCAATTCCCACAATATGGTTTCGGGCAACAACCCCAGATGCCACCTACATTTTCAGGAGGTCAAATGCCGGGTTTTCCAAGTTTTCCACAACCACAAAAACCTCAATCACCTGCAGCAAATGTTCCCGGAATGCTACCGATTGAGGAATCGTACATTGAAAATATTTTACGATTGAACAAAGGCAAAATTGTAACTGTTTATACAACTTTTGAAAACAATTCACAATGGAATGCGAAAATTTTCAAGGGTGCAATCGAAGCCGCCGGACGTGACCACCTTATTATCAGCGACCCACAAACAGGTCAGCGCTATTTAATTCCAATGATTTACGTTGATTTTGTAACGTTTGATGAAGAAATTGAGTACCAATATCCATTTAGTGGTATGGGACCTAGTTTATCGTCTTTTCCTCCTAGATAAAAGGAAAAGCGGAAGCGCCCGTTCAAGCAAAAGGAGACTGCAAAACAGCCTCCTTTTTACCTTTCCAGCTCCCCTATTTCCCTTTAGCAGCGGCAACTGCCAGTAGAATCCAACCTGCCAAAAACGATATGCCGCCTAAAGGCGTTATCATACCAAGCTTCGCGATTCCTGATGTGCTTAAAGCATACAAGCTCCCTGAGAACAGAATAATTCCGATAAACATCATAATGCCGGACCATTTGATTGCCGAAACGCCCGGCCATTTATTAGCAGCAAATGCCACTATAAATAAACCCATCGTGTGGAACATTTGGTAGTCAACACCTTTTTCCCAAACATCCATCATTCTTTCCGTTAACCGAGGTTCGAGACCATGAGCACCAAATGCTCCTAGTGCAACCGCTAAAAAGCCATTGATTGCCCCCAAAATAATAAATGCCTTCATCATATTTAAAATCCCCACTTCAATTCATTAATTTGTATCTCCATCTTACCGAAATTTGTCACCATACGCCAACAAAACGGCTTTAAAAAATGAGCCAGAGGATCTGCCCCCATGTCTCGGAAACGTTGATTTGGAAAAAACAAAAATAATATGGATAAAATTTGAACTCCCGTTACATATTAACTATGAAAAATATGAATAGGAGGATTTACCATGAAAAAAATTATTGTATTACTTAGTGTTTTATTTCTGACACTAGGTCTTGCTATGCCTGTTTGGGCGCAAAATGACAAGGCTCAACAGCCTGAAACAAAGGTGCAGTTGACGGAAGCGCAAAAGAAGGAGCTTGCTGATATTCACGAAGATATTCTCGAGAATAAGCTTGAATTGATTGATAAGCATGTTGAGTTCGGGATTATTACAAAAGAAAAAGGCGACATGATCAAAGCAAAGATTCAAGAAAAAGCAAAAAAGATGAAGGAAAATGGATATATGCCTGGGGCTTGTAAGTATGGGCACCATAAAGGTCGTGAGATGCGGGGCGAAGGCGACCAATAGAGGATTGTCCGTTACATATGTAAAGGCGAGTGAGTGTAAACTCAACTCGCCTTTTAAAAATGGGCCGCAGTTCCCGACCCCATGGCCCACACACGGAACCAGACCCTATGTCCCACTTCCAAACAAAGCTTCCTTGCTATACCCCTTCCCAAACAACAGGTCGTACTGCAGCCTCTCATAAGTATCTTCCAGCGGTTTAACGTTATCTGGTGTATCCTTATATAAATTTCCATCGGCATCATTTTTAACAGATGTTGTGTACCCTGGCATTTGTTTGCTAAATTCCTCCAAGAAGCGATAGTACAGCGGTTTTTCGATTTGTGCCAAGTCAAGGATATGTGGTCCTAAAAACGATGGACTAATACTTGGCAGCTCTATTTTTTCATCAGTAAAGTTATTCCAGACGACTAACGGTGTTTGTCTCATACGCTGGTATTCTTCCAATGACCATTTTTCATCTTTAACATAACCCGCTTCTTTATAGGTTAAGTAATCTGCGCCTAAGAATGGCATGTGATCACCATAGAAGATGATAATCGTTGGTTCCTCAGATTTCCCATAATAATCGATGAGCTCCGCAAATGCTTCATCCGCCTCGACTACACCTTGTGTATAAGTTTCTAAGCTGTACTTAGACTCATCGGACAACTCACTGTCATCAATCTTAATTTTCACATCATCTTTGTAACGGCCTTTTTCATATGGACCGTGGTTTTGCATTGTTACCGCATAAATGAAATCAGGCTTGTCGGTCGATTCTGTTTTGTTGATAATTTTTGCATTGACCTCTTTGTCTGAAATATACGGCCCTCGGTAAGTGGCATCTTTAAAGTTGTCTAAGCTGATAAATTGATTGAAGCCCAAATATTTATAGACATTTTCTCGATTCCAAAACCAGTTGTAATATGGGTGGACCGCTGTTGGTTCATAGCCTTGCTCTTTTAAAATTGATACTAGCGATGGAAGTGAATGGCCTACAAATTGTTGATAGGCAATCGAGCCGGTTGGTAAAAATGAAACATTTAATCCCGTCATCGCTTCAAACTCAATATTAGACGTACCACCGCCAAACTGTGGTGATAAAAGCCAGCCCACTTGGTTTTTCCGAACAGTCGGCATTGGATCCTCGCTGAATGGAACGGATTCCAGCCGCGTTGGATCCCAAAAAGATTCATTCATAATAAAAATAATATTTGGGTGCCGTTCTAATGTTTTTTCCGTTTTTTCCACCGTCAGCCTATTCTTCAAGTCTTCGACCGTATTCAAAATATTTTCTTTTCCATAGCCTTGTGGTGGAAAAACAAGTGCGCTTTCCGTATTTAAAACAAAGCTCAGAACAAAGCCATTGATCCTGTAGTTCGATTCCTGATTCCAGTTAATATTCGTAATTTGCAACTCATTAAATAAACGCTTTAACGGTGTTGACCTAAATAGGAAAAATGAAACGATCAAGACAACACTAATCACGATTAGAGCCAGCCGTTTCAAAACACTAAGCCTAAACACGACGAAGCCAATTTTTTTCTTAATAAAGATAATCGTCGCAATTATCAACACAACTCCAATAGCAGCAATGGCCAACTTCCCTTTGTTTACTTCTTTAATCAGCTCCGGAAACAGATTGAACATTTGTTGATAAAGCAATACATCCCACGGATAAAGGTTTTCCCCTAAAAACATATGCTTATATCGATTGATAAAGCTAAGCAATAAAGTAAAAACGGTAAACGCAAAGGTACTAAATAGCAGGTCATTAAACAGACCTAAAAATAGCAGGAAAAATACAAATAAAATTAAGTAGTTTAAAATAAACGGATTGTAGTTGTCCTCCATCCATTTTTTAGCTTCTAGGAAATCGCCACGGATGAAGGTTTCCATGCATATTAATAAAGCCCCTGCTACGACTGCCGCGAACACTAGGGTAAACAATATTTTTGCTATTCTAATGGCTATACTATCTCTAGGTTTATTCTCTTTTGTTTTTTTTCTGGCATTTTTTCTTGTACTCAATATAAATCATCCTTCAGCTTCGTTCATTGTCTCTATTATAGTACAAATGGTAGCAGGAATTTAACAAAAACCCGCAATTTGCTTGAATTTTCCTAAAGAAAGACTATTTAAAAACAAAAAACTACCCATATACAGGGTAGTAAACAAAAATGCGGTGAATTTCTTAAGCTAAATAGGCTTCTTGTATTTGTTCATTATCGATTAATTCCTTTCCAAGTCCGCTCAATGTTATTTTGCCATTTTGAATGACATAGCCACGATCGGCAATGCTTAGTGCTTGAAAGGCATTTTGTTCTACGAGCAGGATCGTGATCCCTTCGTTGTTTAGTTCTTTAATAATCTCAAAAATTTGTTCCACAATAATCGGTGCAAGACCCATAGATGGCTCATCCAACATGAGAATCTTCGGCTGCATCATCAGGGCCCGGCCGATCGCAAGCATTTGCTGCTCCCCGCCGCTCATCGTTCCTCCCTGCTGGCTTAAGCGTTCTTTGATTCTAGGAAAATATTGAAAGACGCGTTCCATCCGTTCCTTCACAATCCGTTTGTCTTTGACTGAAAAAGCACCCATTTCGAGATTTTCTTTCACCGTCAGCTTGGGAAAAATCCGTCTGCCTTCCGGGACATGGGCGATGCCGGAGAGCGCCGTTTCATGGGGAGCCCGGTTTGAGATTTCGGTTCCATTGTAAAGAATGCTGCCACTTTTCGGCTTTACCTGTCCGCTGATCGTTTTTAAGGTCGTTGATTTTCCGGCACCATTACTGCCGATTAATGTCACAATTTCGCCCGCATCAACATGAAGCGATATCTCCTTTAAAGCCTGAATACCACCGTAAAATGTATCGATATTTTGTAGATCTAAAATTTTCTCTGCCACTTGTCGCAAGGCCCCCTTCCTTTATGAAACAGTTTCTGCTCCACTTTTTCCTAAGTATGCTTCAATCACCTTTTGGTTTGTACGAATTTCTTCCGGTATTCCTTCGGCGATTTTTTCACCATGGTCCAATACAATAATATGTTCAGATATTTCCATGACAAGTTTCATATCATGCTCGATTAAGACGATTGTCAGTCCAAATTCATTGCGCATTTTGAAAATCAACTCTGTCAGTTCTTTCGTTTCCTTCGGATTCATTCCGGCTGCTGGCTCATCTAATAAGAGGATCTGCGGTCTCGTTGCTAGTGCCCGGCCAATTTCCAGGCGGCGCTGGGCCCCATAGGACAGATTTCGGGCCTCCTCATTTGTAAATTGGCTTAAACCGATATAATCCAATATATTGTACGCCTCTTGTTCAGCGAAGCTTTCTTGTTTTTTAAAAGAAGGCAAGTCTAAAACAGCCCCCAATAAGCCTTGTTTGATATGGTTGTGCATCCCAACCATGACATTTTCAAGCACTGTCATACTTCCAAATAAACGAATGTTTTGGAACGTCCTCGAAATTCCTTTTGCTGAAACCGCATGAGGCTTCAGTCCGACAATGGATTTCCCATTTAATTCAATATCCCCGCTTGTTGGTTGATAAACACCGGTTACCATATTAAAAAACGTTGTTTTTCCTGCCCCATTTGGACCAATAACGGCAGTGATGGAGCCTTTTTTTACGTCCATACTAATATCGCTATTGGCAATCAGGCCCCCAAAGGCTTTTGTTAAATTTTTAACCGTCAAGATGGACATTGTTATCTTTTCGCCTCCTCCGCTCGAGCTACTGGTTCTTGTGACGTCCCTGAGATCATACTGCTAATTTTTCCTTTATTTTTCCTAAGCTTTTCAAGATTGAATACCGGGTTTTTGGCTGGCAAAAGGCCCTGTGGCCTATATAAGGCAAAGCCGATTAAGATGGCTCCAAAAATAAAGCGCTGCATTTTCGCCGGAGAAAGTGCGTCTGGAATCGAGATGATTCCTTGTAAGTTAAGCTGATTGAGCCAGTTGGCAAACTCCGTTAGCACATGTAGGTTGAGAATCGTCATGATGGCTGCACCTAAAATAACTCCTGGTACACTGCCCATTCCACCTAGAAGTACCATAACAAGGATCGTGATCGATTCCAGCAATGTAAAGCTTGTTGGATCGACGAAGGTTTGTTTTGCCGCAAACACAACACCCATTACGCCGGAAAAAGAAGCACCGATCGCAAACGCCATCAACTTTGTTCTTACTAAAGGGATCCCCATCGCTTGCGCCGCAATTTCATTTTCACGAACAGCTTTCCAGGAGCGCCCTAACTTCGAATATTCAAGTCTACGGACCGCAAAAACGGTAATGACAAGGATCACGAGGACGATATAGTAAAATTGACTAGGATACATAAATTCAAACCCAAAAATCTTTGGCGGCGTTATTGAAATAAGGCCCATCGCCCCATTTGTAATATTGACAGGACGGTCAAGGTTATTAAAAACAATCCGGATAATCTCCCCAAAACCAAGGGTTACGATCGCCAGATAATCCCCTTTTACACGCAAGACCGGTACACCGATAATCACACCGGCGATTGCTGCCGCAATTCCCCCAATGATAAGAAACAGCCAAAAGCTTTCACCTGGGAGCGGAAACTCGCCGAATGGCATAAACTTCGATGCCTGCCCGGTGGCAAAGATCCCGTATGTGTAGGCACCAACGGCAAAGAAGGCGACAAACCCAAGGTCTAGTAGCCCAGCAAGACCAACAACAATGTTCAAGCCAAGTGCCATCGCTACATAGATCCCGACAAAGCAGGCGACCTCCATATATGACTGGTAGGCCGGTCCTTGACTTGCGACTACAGGTAAAATAACGACCAACACGGCCCCCGCAATAAGCCACTTTTTCAAATCAGTTAGGCCTGTAAAGTGTAAAAGCAATAATGATGCTAAAAGCAGCAAAAAGGCTATGACTGATTTTTGCGCAAGAACAAGGCTTCCCGCTGTCAACACAATGTAGGCAATGATTAAGGTGGCTTGGTACTTTTTATTGGCTTTGATTTTGTCCAAAAATGGCTCGAGCTTCGTAGTCAATTTATTTTTCATCATCATTCACCTACACCTTCTCCGTTACTGCCTTGCCAAACAGGCCTTCAGGCTTAAAGATGAGCACTAAGATCAAGATTGCGAATGCAAATACATCTTTATATTCCGCGCCAAACACTCCATTTGTAATGATGGTCAGGTTGGCCGCTGCAAACATTTCAAGTAAGCCGATTAAAATCCCACCAAGCATCGCCCCACGGATGTTGCCAATGCCCCCAAGAACCGCGGCCGTAAAGGCCTTTAACCCTAGAATAAAGCCGATATACGGGTCGATTGTCCCATACTGAATGGCAAATAAAACCCCCGTAGCCCCACCTAACGCGGAGCCGACAAAGAAGGTAATCGCGATCACTCTATTCACATTCACGGTCATTAAAGCAGCCGTTTCCCGATCTTGCGCAACCGCCCTCATGGCCATGCCCCACTTTGTCCGATTTATAAAAAAGTCCAACCCAACCATTAAAATGATGGCAGTAACTAACACGATAATAAAAGAGGATTTAAAGGAAGCATCACTAAAAACGGGAAGGATGGCTGAAGTTTTTACAACAATTTGGTCAGTAAAGAGGCTGGGTCCAGTTAGGATGTAGTTTCCCTTTTTTAGCTCCGTAATAAAGCGAATTAAATCTTGAAGCACAAATGAAATCCCAATCGCTGTAATTAACGCAATTAATTTTGGAGAATTTCTCACAGGCCGGTAGGCTACCCTTTCAATACCTACCCCCAAAAGTCCCGTCAATACGGATGTAATTAATATAATGATAATAAGGGCAAGGAGAGCCGGCATCGCTGCCATTAAACCCAAGGATGTAAAGGATAAAAGCATAGCCGTTCCAATAAATGCACCCGTCATAAAAATTTCACCATGGGCAAAATTAATTAACTCTAATATTCCATAAACCATCGTATAACCAAGCGCAACTACTGCATATACCGCTCCTAATGTTAAACCATCAATTAATACTTGCGGCAATGTATGGAGGACTTCTGTTAACATCGATATCACCCACCTTTTCGATTTTTTTGCGAAAAAAGGGTAAAGACATTTGTCGATACCCTTTTTGATTAAATTCTATATTTGGTGTTGACTTGGAAGCAGGTTACTTGCTAACCTCATCCACTTGAGCAGCAGGATAGGCAGGCTCCTCAAACTTATAGATGAAAATTTTCGCATAATCATTGTCCCCGATTTCATCGAAGCTTACTTTTGTAACAACACCCTCAAACTCTTTTCCGTTACGGACGGCTTCCGCTACTTGTTCGCGGGTTGGCAATGCATTATTATTGGCCTTAATGGATTCTTCAATTCCTTGAAGAAGTACGCCCATCGAATCGTATCCATACGCAGAATATCCTTCAATGTCTTTGCCAAATTTAGCTTTATATTTTTCAGCAAACTGTTTCCCTGCATCTGTAGCTGTCGTCACACCAGCAGCAGATGTTATATAAGTGTTCAGCACGCTGTTACCGGCAATTTCCACTAGAGTCGAAGAGTCCATTCCATCTCCACCCATAACTGGGCCTGTAAAGCCCTTTTCACGAGCCTGCTTTATAATTAGGCCGCCCTCCGTATACATCCCGCCAAAATAAATCATGTCCGGTTTTTGAGCGACAACCTGATTCATTACACCATTGAAGTCCTTTTCACCGATTGTGATACCTTCAAAACCGAGGATCTCGGCACCAAGCTCTTCTGCCGCACCTTTAAAGGCTTCAGCAAGACCAGTACCGTATGCCGTTTTATCTTGAATAATGAAAATCTTCTTAGCACCTAAGGTTTTCACAGCAAATTCTGCACCTGCAGGACCTTGGAAATCGTCACGTGCCACAATGCGGTTTACCGTTTTTAATTTACGGTCCGTGACGTCCGTGGCTGTATTGGCCGGCGAAACCATCGGCAAACTATATTTCTCATAAATTTCTGAAGAAGGAATGGCTACACCAGAATTGTAGTGTCCAACAACCCCAAGAATTGCCGTATCAGAGCCAATTAACTGTGCATTGGCAACTCCCTTTTTCGGATCAGCTTGGTCATCAAACGGGACTAATTGCAGTTCAAAACCTAGCTCTTTAAATTTTGCAGCATTTTCTTCTAAAGCAAGCTGAGCTCCTAGTTTAATAGATTCACCAATCGTGGCACTACCGCCGGACAATGGACTTTGTGTTGCAATTTTAATAACTTGAGCACTGCCTGCTTTTCCACCATCAGCTGAAGGTTCTGTAGACTTGCCACCAGCTTGGTCATTTCCACCCGATGATGAACAACCCGCTAGTAACCCGATCGCTAATGTTGCTGTCGCAAGAACTGAAAGCGTTTTCCTTAACATTTTTTAACCCCCTTATTCGTCTTAGAATAATATTGTTAAAACTATTTAGAATATATTACGCGAGATAGGAAAATAAACCTAAATTCAATAAAAAAAATCGCTTTCCCACTGTATCGCGAGAAAGCGAGATCGAAGCAGAGGACGGTTCTTTTGCTTCTTCTATATTTTAGACCTCTTAATCATTTGATTGATAACCTCAGAAAAAACAAGGCCGATCGCAATCGATCCTGATAGCATAAATGCCTTAGTAGCTAATTGAACAGCCATATTGTAATCATTTTCAACAATATGCCGCATCGCGTCATAAGCCATTCCTCCGGGAACCAGTGGTATAATGCCAGAAACATTAAAAACGATCATCGGCGTTTTATAAAACTTCGCAAAGATTTGGCTAATGATCGCAATAAAAAAGGCTGCTACTAACGTTGCCAGTATCATATCTATACTAAAATAACTCACAAGCGCTATATAGATGAACCAGCCTACCATCCCGACGAAGCCACACTTTAGAAGCGCCTTTTTCGGAACGTTGAAGATAATCCCAAAAGCCGCCGAAGCAATAAAGCTAGTAATAAGATGCTCTACTATAAACATAAATTGAATCCTTTCTAATAGAATGTGATAACGACGGCAACTCCGGCTCCGATGGCAAAGGCAGTTAAAAAGGCTTCCGCCCCTTTTGAAAGACCGGATACTAGATGTCCAGCCATTAAATCCCTGACCGCGTTTGTAATTAAGAGCCCAGGTACGAGCGGCATGACGGAGCCGATGATGATTTTGTCGAGTTCCTGTCCCATTCCTGTTTTTACAAAAAGCACTGCCAATAAACCAATCACAAATGATGATAAAAATTCCGATAAAAATTTAATATTTACGAAACGACTTACATATAGGAAAAAGATAAACCCTAAGCCCCCGGTGACGAGGGCCGGGAAAAAGTCGTGCCAACCGCCTTTAAACATAATTAAAAAACAGCCACTTGCGATCGCTGCTGCAGCAATTTGGGTGAAAATCGGATAGGCATGTGTTGTCGACTCAATTTTATGTAGCTGCTCATGGGCTTCTTGAATTGTTATTTCTCTACTAGCAATGCCTCGCGAAACACTATTAACGAGCGTTACCTTTTGAAGGTCAGTCGACCTTTCCGTGATCCTAATAATTCTTGTTGCCTCCATTTGATCGACAGCAAATATAATGCCCGTTGGTGTGACATAGCTATGAGAATTTTCAAAGCCATAGGTGGCTGCAATCCGCATCATCGTATCCTCGACACGGTACGTCTCCGCCCCACCTTGCAGCATTAATTTCCCCGCCAACAAACAGCATTCCACAACTTCGTTTATTTCCTCTCGTTTCGTCAATTCGGTTGATTTTGAATCCACACTATATCTCTCAACTTTCAGTTTATATTTTACATATTTTTCTTTGAATTATATTAGTTTATTCAAGGAATGAGAATTTAACAAGAGACAAACGCAAAAAAACCTTTAAGAAAACCAAGCAGGTCTCCTTAAAGGGGGTAAGAAGTTATATAAGATTCAATAAAATCGTTACTTTAAATAAATCACCATCAACATCAATTTCCATTTCACCGTCATGAAGGTCAACAATCGACTTCGCAATGGCAAGGCCTAGTCCGGAGCCTTCTGTTTGCCTTGAGGCATCGCCTCGTTTAAAGCGTTCAAACAATTCATTGATATCCCCGCCAAGCTCATATTTGGCGATATTTTTAAACGAGATCTCAACCTTATCTCCAACCTGATTCTGGTTCATAGAAATATAGACTCTCGTATTCTCGAGTGAATATTTAAGGATGTTGCCAATGATATTATCAAACACACGCCACATCTTTTGTCCATCGACAACAGCATAAATCGGCTTTTCAGGGTTTGTCACCCTAAACTGCAAGGTTGATTCACTTATTTTTTCATTATACTCCGCAAGAGCTTGCTCCAATAATTGAGCCAAATCTACTTTTTCTTTTATAAGCTCAATATTGCCGCTGGCCATTTTCGAGGCTTCAAATAAATCATCTATTAAAACCTTCAAACGTTTTGACTTTCGATCAATTATTTCGAGATAGGAATCTCGCTCATCCGCACCAAGCTCCGGTGTTTTTAATAACTCCGTATACGTAATGATTGATGTTAATGGCGTCCTGAGATCATGACTAACGTTAGTGATTAACTCTGTTTTTAAGCGTTCACTCTTGGCCTGTTCTTTCTGGGAGGCTTTGACCCCATACTTTAGCGTATTAATATTTCCTGCTAGTTTTGCAAGTACAGATTTACCGACAATCGGCAGGTCAGGTTCGAAATTTCCTGATGCCAATTCACTCGTATTTTTTACAATTCGATTAAAGTAGCCGATGCGTTTTAGAAGGATGATTAAGATCGGCAAGCCTACTACAAGGAAAGCAGGTGCATATATTACTATGAAGGCAGGCTCTACTGCCACAACCGCTGCTCCAAGTCCAAAAGCAAACACGATTCCTAAAATAATGATAGCTTGCGTTCCAACACGTCGATTTAAGAATGCACTCTTGAGGGCTTCCTTCATTCTAATAAGCAATGCCCCTTGGAGATCTCCCTTAAAATTAGCACGGTCTTTATATCTATCAAATAGCAATTTTCCTTGAACAAGTGTTAAAGCTAGAAATAGTGCACACCAAAACAGGTTATAAAGAATCCCTTCGATCAGTTGGTAGAAAGTGCTCCAGTAGCCGAGGAAATACCCCTGCACAAGGAAGACCCATGTGACTATGAAAGAAACTGCAAACATGATAACTTTTACATCAACCGGAACCTTTTTATAGTATGGTTCTATTTTTTCAAATGATAGTGAACGAACAACAGCCGTATTTTTATATAAAAAGATACTTAGGATCAGCGCTGCAATTGCACCTAAACAATAAATATAGTAAGTAGCTTGGTTCTTTTTATAATCATAGTATTCATTTAGAACAGTATTTGTTTGCGCCGATGTTTTCGGGACAGCAATCTGCCCTGAAAATGTTGCTTTATTATTGTTTAAAAGCTTTTCCACCTGCTCTATAAACCCTTGGTCAAAACTATAATATTGGTCGGCAATCGATAAATCCGTATAATTCTTGATGAATGCCATATTTTTACCATTCATGATTTGCGATACAGAGCCTTCGTTTAGATCTAGATTGGTGTAAACTTTGCCTGTTTCATTGTTTTTCAAATAATATTTAAATGAATTTTTATAGACTGCAAAATTCGGGCGATTATCCAGTTCATTGAAATACTGGTCAATCTCATGTTCTTTCTCGTTTATTACTTTTTGACGGACATGGTCATCACTTGTAAAATTGGCTGTAATGTCAGCTATTTTCTCGTCACGTTCAGCCTTTAAGAAATTGACCACCTCTTCATTATTGGCTGTTACGGCGTCTTGAATTTTGCCTTCATATTGCTCTTTTATATTCGTGATTTGCTCATTTAAATTCCCGTAACGATAACGATGGTCGTCAATTTCCTCTTTTGAAACGACAATTTGCTTTTTAGCTTCTTCCCTCGTCACCCCACCAATTTCAAACATGACTAAATCGCCGATAAAGTCATTTAAAGTATCATCAAAATTTACTGTTTGAAAATAATTTTGATTAAAAAGATAATCCGCTTTTGAGAACCCTATCAAAAGGCCATTTAGGCCATACGATAGCAGCAGGACCCATGCTATGATTGCAATTTTACTTTTCCATTTTGTAGCCAATTCCCCACACCACCTTTAAATATCTTGGATTTTTCGGATCGATTTCAATTTTTTCGCGGATTTTACGGATATGTACAGCAACTGTATTTTCCGCATTGTAGCCAGGCTCATTCCAGACTCGTTCGTAGATTTCATGGATCGAAAAAACACGCCCGGCATTGGTCATCAACAGCTCTGCAATTTTGTATTCGATTGGTGTTAGCTTGACAGGCTCACCGTTGATTGCCACTTCCCTCGCTGCTTGGTCGAGGGTTAAACCACGGATGTCGATGACTTTGTCAGCTGTGCCACCTTCATAGGTTCCAAGCGTTACATACCGCCGCAGTTGGGATTTCACTCGGGCAATCAGCTCAAGCGGATTAAACGGCTTTGTCACATAGTCATCGGCGCCAACCTGAAGGCCCAAGATTTTATCCGTGTCCTCGCTTTTGGCACTCAGCATGATAATCGGGATGTTTTTTTGCTCCCGAATTTTGAATGTCGTGGAAATCCCATCAAGCCTCGGCATCATGATATCTAAAACAATAAGATGAACGGTATGCTCATTTAACTTTTCAATCGCTTCGATGCCATCCTTTGCTTTTATCACCGTGATTCCTTCATTTTTTAAATATATCTCAATCGCGTCTCTGATTTCTTTTTCATCATCAACAACAAGTACATTATAGTTGCTCATTTTTCTCACACTCCTTTCCAAATTATACAAGTTTATCGGAAGAAAATCCGCTTGGGACTTGAGCCCCATGACCGCTTCTTGTACTATCAGAAGTCATATATCAATATGATGATAGTATAAGAAAAGACATCAACTTCCACCATTACGGGTGGAAGTCGTGTTTTTCTAAAACTATTTCCATTGTAGCCGCTAAATCTTAACATTAAAGAAGGATAAACCTTAAGAATTTCTTAAGATTGGGTGGGGTTTTCTTAAGATAAAACAAAAAATCCTTCAAAGTCACCCGCTCAATTTTCTTAAGCAAGCACCTTAAAGGGGAATTATAGTTGAAGGTGAAAATTCTTTGATGTTGTACAGTAGAGGGATATTGTTCACTACGGTAATCGCAAAGACTTCAAAATTTAACTAAGAAACGCTATTTCCTTTATACACCGGAAATGACGTTCTTTATGTGGTTTGTTAAACTAAAGCTAACCGTTAGCCTTATTACTTTTTTCATTATTATTTGTATTCGTTTATGGATATATATGGTAAAATGTGGTTATATCATAACACGCAAATGAAAGGAAAATAACTTAAAGGGGATTATTTTATGAAATTTTTTCGTATGGGTATTCTTTGTTTGATTATCATATTTACAATTTATATTATCTCGGATTATATTAGATATAATTCTTTTAAATTAAGTGAAAATTTATTAGATTCCTTTATATATAGTGCACTATTGATTTTCTTTTTGTGGTTATCAACAAATATAAAAGCGAATAAAAAAAAGTAACTCCGTTCTCAGAACGGAGTTACTTTTTTACCAACCCTCTTCTTGCCATACACACTTTCCGGCAATTGAAGTTAATTCTACAGCAATACCTAATACACTACCCTTTACACCAATTTTAATAAGATACTTTGCTGCCAATGTATAATTACCTTCCCAAAGGTAATCAAAGAAAATTCCCACAAAAGCTCCTGTGACTATATCACCATATTCTCCAATAAGTTCGTTCTCAATGCATCTATCTACCGCTGGAGTACTTGCAGAAACATTCTTTGGATTTTTTATAAATACAGGACCCTTTAATTTTTCGATATCTGAACTTGGACCAAATTCCTCTTCCAATAATTCAGTATCAAATCCCACGAGTGTTGATTATCCAAAATTAGACAGACTTATCCCTTGGAGAACTTTATAATTTTTTAAAAATAACAGCTATTTCAGAACGCCAG
>NZ_JARSMD010000007.1:0-102697 GCF_035811335.1 Schinkia azotoformans | reverse complement strand
GATTTTCACCATCTGGGATTCAATTCTTTATCTTCAAACCAGTCGTTTCATCGAAATGACGTCTCTGTCCAACAAAGAAAAAGAAGAGTGTCAACTAAGTTAACACTCCATGCGACTGCCCGTCGCACAAAAAGGGCTGTCTTTTGACACCCCTGAATTAAGAAGCCATATGTTCTAATCTTAATTTATCTGCAACCATGGCGATGAACTCAGAGTTCGTCGGCTTGGCTTTTGACATACTTACTGTGTAGCCAAATAGATTCGAAATGGAGTCGATATTGCCGCGACTCCAAGCCACTTCAATCGCATGACGAATTGCCCGTTCAACACGGCTTGCCGTTGTATTATATTTTTTCGCAATATCCGGATATAAAACTTTAGTAATCGACCCTAAAAGTTCGATATCACTATAAACCATTGAAATTGCTTCACGTAGATATAAGTATCCTTTAATATGTGCCGGAACTCCAATTTCATGGATAATACTTGTAATATTGGCATCAAGACTTTTAGCCTTTGGCTCCACTGCTGATCTTGTAACAACAGGGCGCTTAACAAATGTAGTCGCTTTCCCTGAAACTTGACGAATATGATTTACAAGGTTTTCCATATCAAATGGTTTTAATATAAAGTAAGAGGCACCAAGTTCCACTGCTTTTGTTGTAACATCCTCTTGACCGAACGCTGTTAGCATAATTACATTTGGAAATGATGATTTATTTAAGTCACGCATTCTTTCTAAAACGGCCAAACCATCTAAATGAGGCATAATAATATCTAGGACAAGCACATCCGGATCATATTCCTCTAACAAGTTCAAGCATTCCTGTCCGTTATATGCTACCCCAATTACTTCTATATCATCCTGATTGGATAGGTACTCTTCTAAAAGCGAAACTAATTCGCGATTATCATCTACTAAACAAACCTTTATCTTTTTATGCACAAAAATTTCCTCCTCAGTTACGTTATCCTCAATTCCATTGTAACTGAAAGATTCGACAATGCAACGTAAAATCCTTTTAAAATTTAAAAAAATAATAAAAATTCAGCATTATCTTTACATTTCTTCATTATACTCTTTTTTTCGACTATTTATGATATTTGACAATAGACAAAATAGAACTTTGTCGAAATATGTCGAAAAAGCGAGCTATTTAGCTCGCTTTTTTATCCTCTTCTTTTGCCGTATCTGCATAAATATTAATTCCCGCCTCATTTAGCATCCATTCAATATGAACACCATATCCTGAAGTTGGGTCATTTACAAAAACATGTGTTACGGCTCCGATAATTTTGCCATCTTGTATAATCGGACTTCCACTCATTCCCTGAACGATTCCGCCCGTCTTTTCAAGCAAGGCAGGATCGGAGATTTTTATGACCAGCCCCTTGGTAGCCGGGAATTTTTGCGGAACTGAGCTGACAACTTCCACATCGAATTCCTGGACTTTGTCTCCTCCAACTACTGTTAAGATTTTAGCCGGTCCCTCTTTCACCTCGCTTGATAAAGCGATCGGTAGGGGAGTATCCATTATTCCGTTTTTAATTCCCTTCGATAATTCACCAAATATACCAAATGGACTGTTTGTTTTAATGTTGCCAATGATATCTTTTTCATTAGAGAAACGTGCCAGTTTTTCACCTGGGCTTCCATTAGCCCCTTTTTCGATTGATGTAACGGTAGAACGGACAATTTGTCCATCATGAACAACAATCGGCTTTTTCGTATCCATATCGGAAATGACGTGGCCAAGTGCCCCATATTTCTTGGAGCCGGGATGGTAAAAAGTCATTGTACCAATTCCGGCAGCCGAATCTCTTATAAATAAACCCATTCGGTATTTTTCTTCACTTTTTGCTTTAATCGGCTTCAGTTCAGTTTCAAACTTCTTTTCGTCTCTCATCACTATTAATTTTAATACTTTCCCATTTTTACCCGCATCTTCAACAAATTCTGTGACATCGCTCATTTGTTGGATTGGCTCATTGTTAATTTCCATAATAATATCTCCAACTTTAATTCCTGCATCTTCACCTGGAGATTTAGGTCCTTGTTTTGTTTCGATAAGGTGATGGCCCACAACTAAAACGCCAAGTGTATTCAGTTTAACACCTATCGATTGGCCGCCTGGAATGATTTTTAAGTCAGGCAGTATTTTTATATCAACATTTTTTACAGGAAAGTCTGCCATTTCTAACAACATATTCTCTTCACCGCTTTCTTCTCCTTTTATAGAAAGCGTTTTTTCGCCATTTTCAGCTATTGAATAAATGGCATTTTCTTTTGTTTGTGAAAAGACAGGTAATGATGTTACATTTGCTTCTTGTCCTTCAAAAAGAGTGATTTCTTTTGGTATAGAAACATACTCCTGAATTGGTTTAAGGAAGCCAACACCAATTAAAAGAACAAGGAGAATTAAACCAACTATTTTTCTAATCAAATCTAGCTTCAATCATTTCACTCTCCTCGCTCCTATCCCACACCATAACGCATCACAACATAACGCATGTTTATATGGTTACAGTTATAATTTTGCCCTCAGACATCGTATTTATAACTTTATAAAATGAAAAAAAGCTATCCTAGTTTGGATAGCTTTAACTTTATTCAGTAGAGGCCCCTACTTTCATTTGATTTGCCAATTGCAGCAATTCACTTGCATGCTGCTTTGTTAAATCGGTAATTTCCACCCCTGAAATCATTCGGGCCACTTCTTTTACTTTTTCTTCACTTTGTAATTCTGAAATCGATGTAACCGTTCTGTCTCCTTTTGTTTCTTTGGAAATATATAGATGTGCATCTGCCATTGCTGCTACCTGCGGCAGATGGGTTATGCATAAAACTTGCGAACCATTTGAAATTTTGTATATCTTTTCTGCCATTGATTGAGCCACTCGGCCGCTGACACCTGTATCCACTTCATCAAAAATGATGGAAGTAATGCCTTGATGTTTAGAAAAGATACTTTTTAACGCCAGCATGATTCTTGATAATTCGCCACCGGAAGCAATCTTTGTCAAAGGTTTTAGCGGTTCTCCCGGGTTCGTTGAGATTAAAAATTCAACCTTATCAATACCTGTCGATAAAAATTCAGGTGGGTCAGGCAAGGCAAATTGAATATCGAAAACGGTCTTTGCCATATAGAGATCTTTTAATTCTTTATGTATTTCATGTTTTAATTTTTCAGCAATTTGCTTTCTAATTTCCGATAAGTTTTCAGCCTCTAATTGTAGGTCATTTTGGATCTCTTTGATGTTTTTTCGTAATCGGTCTAAATGAACTTCACGATTTTGGATTTGATCGATCTCATCTTCAATTTTAGCTGCATATTCTAAAATATCTTCAACTGTTTGTCCGTATTTTTTCTTTAAAAATCGAATTTCATTTAAGCGTGTTTCGATAAAGTCCAGCCTTTCAGGGTCAAATTCCAAAAGATCAATTTGGTCTCTTAAAGACGATGTGGCTTCTTCGAGTAAATAAAAACTGCTGGAAATGTTTTCAAATATTGCTTTTAATTTATCATTTAGAGAAGAAACATTCTCCAATTCACTCATGGCAAGTCCTACCCAATCCAAGCCCTGCTGTTCCCCGGATAATGCTTTATAGCTTCTGGTAACGGAGGTATGAATTCTTTCAAAATTCGAAAGCTGGCTTTTTTCATTTATTAAAGTCTCTTCCTCACCCGGCTCTAACTCCGCATTTTTAATTTCACTTAGCTGAAATTGGATTAAATCCAAGCGGTGCGCCATTTTTTGCTCGTTTTCTGTTAAGCCCTTTAGCTGTTTCTTTAACTTTAAAAATTGATTATAAAGCTGTTGATATTCTTCAATCGCAGGTACAGTTCTTTTTTCATCAAACTGATCAATCATCGGTAAATGGCGTTCTGAATTCATTAAATCCTGATGCTCATGCTGACCGTGAATATCAATTAATGTTCGTCCTATTTCACGAAGAATTCCTAAAGTAACGAGCTTACCATTAATCCTACAAATACTCTTTCCATTTGTTAATATATCCCTATGTAAGACAACCATACCATCCGAGATGTCGATGCCTAACTCCTTCCCTTTCTCTATGCACGGATGATTATCATTATCTAATAAAAACAATCCTTCAATTTCAGCCTTATTACAGCCAAACCGTACGAATTCAGACGATCCTCTGCCCCCGGCTACTAGACTGATTGCATCAATAATAATTGATTTTCCAGCTCCTGTTTCTCCAGTTAATACAGTTAATCCTTTTTGGAAAGAAACCCCGAGTGATTCAATTATCGCAAAGTTTTTAATGGACATTTCTGCTAACATTTTTGTTACACTCCTAATTCGAATACACTCTTCAATTAAAGCATATCCAGAAAACGATTTGAAATTTCCTCCGCAGCATCGGCTGTTCTACAAATGATTAGGATCGTGTCATCTCCACCAATCGTTCCGACTATTTCATCCCAATCCAAATGGTCAATTAATGCCGCAATTGCATTCGCATTTCCTGGTAACGTTTTCATAACAATAAGGTGTCCGGCTGAATCTATTTTTACAAATGCATCTATTAATGACCTTTTCAGTTTTTGTAATGGATTAAAGCGTTGATCAGCTGGCAAACTATACTTATACCGTCCATCTGCCATTGGGACTTTGACAAGGTGTAACTCCTTTATATCCCTTGAGACAGTTGCCTGCGTTATATTATATCCTTGATTTTTTAAAATTTCGACAAGCTCATCTTGTGTTTCGATATCATTGTTTGAAATAATTTCTCTAATTTTTATATGTCTTTGTCCCTTATTCATCTAAAAAAACACCACCTTTTATGCATTTTTCTACATATTATTATGTTAAACGATTTTTCCAAAAATAAAAAGGATAACATTTGCTTGTTACCCTTTTTCACGATTGTTCTTTAAGTGTTTCGTGGGCATCCTGAACAATTTTTGCAGCATCTATAGCGGTAGATTGTTGTCCTTTTTCATCACTATCCCAATTTAGGTGTAATAAAAACTCGATGTTCCCTTCACCACCTGTGATTGGCGAGAATGATGCATTCTTAACACTATATCCTATTGCTGTAACAAATTGAATGATGTCCTCTAAAACCTTACTATGAACTTTCCGATCACGGACAATGCCCTTTTTCCCAACTTCATCTTTACCGGCTTCAAATTGCGGTTTCACTAAACAAACGACGTCACCACCATTTGCAAGTATTGTTTTGAGAACCGGCAGGATGAGTTTAAGGGAAATAAACGACACATCAATAGTTGAAAAATTAGGCAATCCATGTGTTAAATCGGCTGGCGTTACATATCGAAAATTTGTTCTTTCCATCACTACTACCCGTTCATCTTGACGTAGCTTCCAAGCTAATTGGTTATAACCAACATCAAGGGCATACACTAGCTTCGCTCCATTTTGCAGCGAGCAGTCCGTAAAACCGCCCGTAGATGCCCCAATGTCCAATACAATTTTATCCTGTAAATTGAGGTCAAATACTTTAATTGCCTTTTCTAATTTTAATCCGCCTCTTGATACATATGGCATCACTTTTCCTTTAAGTTCAAGCGGTGTATCAATCTCGATTCTAACACCCGGTTTATCAATCCGTTCATCTGGTGTAAAAACAAGCCCGGCCATAATGGCTCTTTTTGCTTTTTCCCTCGTTTCACATAGGCCTCTCTCGACCAGTAAAACATCAACTCTTTCTTTTTTAGTGCTCATTCCTTCATGCCCTTTGCTGTTTTATTATACTTTGTTTTTCAAGCAGCTTTTGTACTTTTTCCACTGCTTTTTCCGTTGTTAAGTCTATTTCTTCCAAAAGCTTTGATACGCTTCCGTGTTCAATAAATTTATCAGGAATACCCATCCTGTCAATTTGGGCGTTATGATATTGATGGTCATGAGCAAATTCTAAAACAGCACTGCCAAAACCACCCTGAAGCACAGCTTCCTCAATCGTTAAGACTGGCATACCCGTGCACAATATAGTATGAAGCATGTCTTCGTCAAGCGGTTTTATAAAACGGGCATTGACAACTTTAGCGTTAACGCCAACCTTCATGAGCTGTTTTGCCGCATCAAGCGCCATTTCAATCGTTGTTCCAAACGTAAGAATGGCCGCATCATTACCCTCTTTTAAGATTTCCCACGAACCAATCGGAATTTCCTTACATTCATCATCCATTGCCACACCAAGTCCATTCCCACGTGGAAAGCGTAGTGCGATTGGTCCATCATCATATTGGACAGCTGTATAAACCATATGTTGCCCTTCATTTTCATCCTTTGGCATCATAATGACGATATTAGGGATATGTCTTAAAAAGGCAATATCATAAACTCCTTGATGTGTTTCTCCATCAGCACCAACTAGACCGGCACGGTCAATTCCAAAAATCACATTTAGCTTTTGTCTGCATACGTCATGAACTACTTGGTCATAGCCCCGTTGTAAAAAGGTAGAATAAATCGCTAGGAACGGTTTAAACTTTTGAGTAGCTAATCCTGCAGCCATCGTTATGGCATGTTGCTCGGCAATTCCGACGTCAAAAAAGCGCTCGGGGAATTCCTTAGCGAATTCCATCAGTTTGGAGCCCATTGGCATTGCTGGGGTAATCGCAACAATCCGTTTATCTTTTCTTGCCAATTTTAAAACAGCATCACTGATAACTTTACTCCAGGCCGGAGCGGCAGAAACCGGTTGGACTCCTTCACCGGATTCAATCTTATATGGGCCAACACCATGCCATTTTCCTGTCGTATCCAATTCTGCTGGTTTATAACCTTTTCCTTTTTTAGTGATGACATGAACGAGTACAGGGCCTTTTGTTTTTTTAGCATATTGAAATGTTTCAATAAGATTAGTAAAACTATGGCCATCAACAGGCCCCAAATAAGTAAACCCTAATTCTTCAAAAAAGACACCGGAAACAAGCAAGTATTTCAAGGAATCTTTAATTCGTTCTGCCGTAGCAGCGACCTTACCGCCAATGGCCGGAATTCTTTTCATTAAATACTCTAATTCATCTTTGACCCATTGGTATTTCCCGGCAGTTCGGAGTCTCCCTAGAATATTATGCAAAGCTCCAACATTCGGGGCAATTGACATCTCATTATCATTCAAGACGACGATAATATCCTTCTTTTCATGACCAATATGGTTTAATGCCTCTAGAGCCATACCACCGGTTAAAGCCCCATCACCAATAATCGGAATAATTTTTTCATCCGTTCCCTTTAAATCCCGGGCAATTGCCATTCCCATGGCACCAGAAAGTGAAGTTGAACTATGACCTGTTTCCCAGACATCATGTTCAGACTCACTCATTTTCGGAAATCCGGACATTCCTTTATATTTTCTAAGGGTATCAAACCCGCTTGCGCGACCGGTAACAATTTTATGAACATAAGATTGATGCCCAACATCCCATAAAAATTTATCATTTGGACTATCAAATACCTTATGGAGGGCTAGTGTAAGTTCTACTACACCAAGATTCGGACCTAAATGACCACCACTTGTAGAAAGCTTTTGAACTAGAAATTTTCTGATTTCTTCAGCTAACTTTTCTAATTGTTCCTCTGAAAGGCTTTTGATCATCTTGGGGTCTTTAATATTTTCTAGGTTCATGATAGCAACTCACTTTCATCTCTTAGCTTTGCGTTTTTTCTGTTCTTTGATTATCGTTATTTTGAATTTATTTTCAAGATGGAATAAAAGCTGTCCAACCTTAAAAATAATTTCGGTTGAATAGCGAATCGCAAATGATTTACCAAATGCTTTTCCACCAACTGTTAGGGCGGCAACAATACTCGTAAACACAACTGATATTATATATTGAAAAGCTGAATCTTCGCTATACCCAAAACCTGTTGCGATTTGGATGATGACAAGTGCAGATGCAGTTCCACTGATAATACCAGAAATATCCCCAATTACATCATTACAAAAGTTAGCAAATCGATCAGCATTTCTCGTTATTAATATGGCCTGTTTTGATCCGTTGACTTTTTTTGAAGCCATCGCATGAAATGGCGTTTCATCAGCTGCCGTTGAAGCAATACCCAGTATATCAAAAAAAATACCTACTAGGACAATGACCAAGACAAGCAGCATGCCTATTCCCCATTTTACACCACTTAGCATAACAGTTGAAATAATTGAAAAAATAGCCGCTAACACAAATGTGATAACGGCAACACTTAAACTAAAACGTATCGATTTATGTATCAATTCTTTCATTAACTTCTTAATCCCCTTTAAGGACTCTAATCATGTATATGTATGGGGAGTGGTCATATATTGGGTAAAAACTGCGGCTTAGGTCCAGTAGGTTTTCCCAAGTAAGTACCAAGTGTTGCCACTATGGCGGTTTCCCTTTGAACCTACCTTAGCTGTGTCGCCAGCAGCTAGACTGGATTACCACTTAGTCCGCACTATAATCCCCATTATATGTCAATGTTGAACAGTCTAGGAGTTTTCCTCTACAGCCTTTAACTAATTCCTAGCCTCTTTTGCAGAGCAGATTTCATATGGACTCATTTCTAAAGGTCTGAGTGGCCTACTCGTGAACCCTAGCTTTTCCCATAATCCCCTCTAACTCCACTCAAGGCAGGCTACGCTGCTTACATTGCTTCCCGCATTGCAAAAACAGGTTCATACCCCATCCCATAGGAATTTGATTTAACAATAACCTACGAAAATGGGCCTCCGCGGAAGAAGGGTCAACGCCCACATGCCTTTGTGGATCGCCCTTCGACCTTAACTCCCAGCATCAACCCAAGGCTGGGCGCCTCAAGCCAACACAAGGAACTTCATCGATGTGCCCTTTAGCGGATTTTTAGGCCCGCCTTCAGAATTAGTAGACTGACTAGAATACTGCACCACTCCAATTGTTACTATGTATTTTACCATAAAGCTTACAAATCCTCAATGATCACGGTTAACAATATAGTCTGCTATTTCAAGCAATAAATCAGACTCAACATTTGCTTTTTCTAACCACTCTTTAGCTGATGTTAGGTGATCATTGCACTTATTCTTTGCACCTTCTAATGTTAGTAATTTTGGGTATGTGCTCTTGTCTTTACCTACATCGCTGCCTACTGGCTTGCCAATTTGCTTTACATCCCCTTCAATATCTAAAATATCATCTTTGATCTGAAAGGCTAGACCAAGATGTCTCGCAAATTGATCAAGACATTCTTGCTGATCCTTAGAAGCACCTGCAATGATTGCCCCAGCAACAACCGCAAATCTAAGTAATTTTCCAGTTTTATGTTCATGAATATATTCGAGTTCCTCTACATTTAAATCTTTTTGTTCACCCAACAAATCAGCGACCTGTCCACCAACCATACCACTTGGTCCAGCAGCTTGGGCTAGAAACGCGATAATATTAGCCTTTAACGTATCGGAAAGTTCCTTCGATTTCGCGATAATTTCGAAGCTATGTGTGAGGAGTCCATCACCCGCTAAAATCGCAACAGCTTCTCCGTAAACCTTGTGATTAGTCGGTTTTCCTCGGCGAAGATCATCGTCATCCATACTAGGTAAATCATCATGAATCAAAGAATACGTATGAATCATTTCAAGCGCACAGGCTACGTCAATCCCCAATTTTTCATCCTTACCAAAGGCATGTAATGTTGCAAATAAAAGAATAGGACGGAGCCTTTTACCACCGGCGTTTAAAGAATAAATCATAGATTCCTTAATAATCTCCGGGGCCTCAATCTTTTCGATGTAGGATGGCATAATCATGTCCACCCATTGTTTTTTTTCTTTTAAATAATTGCTTAGTAACTTGGTCATGCTTCTCCCCCATCTTCTTCTAAAACAAATGGCTTCATTTCTCCATCTTCTTCGAGAATTTGCTCCATTTGTTTTTCTACTTGTTGAAGTTTATCATGACAGATTTTCGACAAGCCCATCCCTTTTTGGAAATATACAATCGCAGCTTCTAAAGGTACATCTCCTTCTTCAAGCTTTTCCACAATTTCCTCGAGGTCTTTCATTGCTTGTTCAAAACTTAATTTTTCTTCTTCACTCATTTATTTTCACTCTCCTCTATACCCCACACCTGACAATCAAGACTGCCATCTGTTAAACGAACTTTTATTGTGTCACCTGGTCCAATTTGGTTAATCGATTTAACAAGCTTTTGCTTTTCATTATAAACAAGACTATAACCCCTCTCCATCACTTTTAATGGATTTAAAGCATTTAGCGTTGTCACTGTATTACTAAGCTGCAACCGTTTTTCATTCATTCGTTTCATTGCCGCCCGTTCCAGCCCGCGAATAAGACGCTCTAAGTGTTCGTTTTCTCGGCTAATTTGGGCAGCCGGATGGGATTTCTTTAATCTTGCTTTCAGCTGGATAAACTTATCCTTTTTCGTATCAAGCTTGCGGGTCATTTCTTTAGAAAGCTTATCAAGCAACCTGTCCAGTTCTTGCTCCTTTTGATTGACAAGCTGTCTTGGATAGCGGAAAGCATATGACTTTTGCAGATGCTGTAAGTTTTTTTTCCGAGCAGCTATTCTTTCATTCATGGCTCTGATCATTCTACCCTTGGTCACTGCTAATCTTTCTAGCAATTCTTCAAGGTGAGGAACCGCTAGTTCTGCTGCTGCAGTTGGAGTTGGCGCCCTTAAGTCAGCGACAAAATCAGCAATTGTAAAGTCTGTCTCATGTCCTACTGCCGAGATGATCGGAATAATTGATTCAAAAATGGCCCTAGCCACTATTTCTTCATTAAAGGGCCAGAGATCCTCAATTGAGCCACCACCACGACCAGCAATAATCACATCAAAATCACCAACCAGATTGGCTTGTTGAATCGCCTTCGTTATCGAAGCTGCGGCTTGTTCCCCTTGAACCAAAACTGGAAGGATTGTAACCCGGGCAATGGGGTAGCGCCGCTTAAGGGTCGTTAAAATATCTCTAATCGCTGCACCTGTTGGAGAAGTAATAACACCGATGTGCTCCGGAAACTTCGGGATCACTTTTTTCTTTTCCTGGGCAAACAGTCCTTCAAACTCAAGCCTTTTTTTCAGTTCTTCGAAGGCTAAATAAAGATTGCCAATTCCGTCAGGCTGCATTTCTTTAGCATAGATCTGATATTGTCCATATGCTTCATAAACAGTTACTTCACCGCGAATGAGCACCTTCATACCGTCTTCAGGTTTAAACTTTATATAACGATTATCACCAGCAAACATGACACCTTGAATCCGAGTATTTTCATCCTTTAGTGTGAAATACATATGTCCACGGCTATGCCATTTGAAATTAGAGAGCTCTCCTTTAATCCAAACCTCTTGCAAATGTGGGTCCGTATCAAACTTTCTTTTTAAATAGCGGGTTAATGCGGTAACCGTTAAAAATTTTTGCTCGGTCATGAACGAACTCCAATTTTTTGTTTTGCTGATTCAATTGTATTGTATAAAAGCATTGTAATCGTTAATGGACCGACACCACCTGGTACAGGTGTAATGTAGCTTGCTACTTCAAGTCCTTCATCAAAGATAACATCCCCACATAATTTCCCAGTTTCCAAACGATTTACTCCGACATCAATGACAACAGCGCCTTCTTTAATATGATCCTTGCCGATGAAATTTGCTCTACCAACAGCAACAATCAGAATATCAGCTTGAGTCGTGATTTCTTTAAGGTCTTTTGTTCTTGAATGGCAATATGTAACAGTAGCATTTTCATTTAAAAACAGCTGTCCAACCGGTTTACCAACGATATTACTACGTCCAACAACAACAACATGCTTGCCTTCAATATCGATATTTTGCAATTGGACCATTTTTAAAATTCCAAACGGTGTACATGGAAGAAATGCTTTTTGACCAGTCATCATTCTACCCACATTAATAGGGTGAAATCCGTCAACATCCTTTTCAGGTGAAATTCTTTCAATGACCTTTTTCTCTTCAATATGGTTAGGTAAAGGCAATTGCACTAAAATCCCATGAATCGAATCATCGTTATTTAATTCGTCGATCATGCCAAGAAGTTCTTCTTCCGTTAATGTAGCCGGTACTTCAATAGAACGATTATAGATGCCAACTTCCTCACAGCCTTTTTTCTTACCCTTTACGTAGGAATGGGAAGCAGGGTCATCCCCAACTAATATTACGGCTAAACCTGGGGTTACGCCTTGACTCTTGAGTTTTTCTACTTCTAATTTCATTTCCTCTCTAAGCCTAGTGGCTATTTCTTTTCCACTTATAATTTTCGCTGTCATTTAAAACTCCCCCTAAAAATTATTTTTGCGCTAATTTATTTTTAATTTTCGATAGTACACTGTTAATAAATTTACTTGAAGTATCATCACCGAATTTTTTGGCTAACTCAATCGCTTCATCCATTGAGACACTATAAGGAATGTCCTCCAAGAAAATCAGCTCATATGTAGCCATTCGTAAAATGGAGCGGTCAATATTACCTAATCGTTCAATTGTCCACTTTTCTAAATTTTCGCTTATATGCTTGTCTATTTCAATGAGATTTTTTGTTGTTCCTATAACAAGATCCTCTAAAAACGGATCACTTTCATCATCTTCTAATGTGTAGCGGATAGCTTCAATAGGTTCAATTTGGCTTCGATCTATTTGGAATAACGATTGTAACGCCTTTTCCCTTGCTGTTCTTCTTTTCATAAAATAACTTCCTTTCAACAGTATAGAAAGATGATACCATAAACTGACACAATTTTTAACAATGCTAAAAAAAAGCCAAGGAGATATTCCCCCTGACTTTATTATTGACTATGAATTTTTTATAAATCCAGCTCTTCTTCCTCAGTTTTCTGTTCAAACTGTACGCCAACGACATGAATATTGATTTCGTTGACCTCAAGAGCAGTCATGTTTAGTAAAGCTTGGCGAATATTATCTTGAATTCTTTTTGCAACATCTGGAATAGAGACTCCAAATTGCATTACAACATAGACATCAATGACAATACCTTCTTCTCCAAGTTCAACCTTAATTCCTTTGCCATGCGACTTGCGTCCAAGTTTTTCTGCAACACCTGTAGCGAAATTCCCTCGCATAGAGGCCACACCTTCTACTTCTGCGGAGGCAAATCCAGCGATAACCTCAATAACCTCAGGGGCAATTTCAACTTTTCCAAGACTCGTAGAGTGCTCTGTCATATCAATCAATTGATTTTCAGACATTAAAACAGCTCCTTTCCTGTAACCTTTTCATAAGTATTACTTTTTCTCTGTTAAATCATACTTCTCAAGAAACTTTGTGTTAAAATCTGCATCCACAAATTTCTCATGATTTAATAATCGTAGATGGAAAGGAATGGTTGTGTCAATACCTTCTATCACAAATTCACTTAGAGCCCGCTTCATTCTTGCAATTGCTTCGTCACGTGTTTCCCCGTAGCAAATAAGTTTAGCCACCATTGAATCATAGAATGGCGGGATTTTATATCCTGGGTATACAGCTGAATCAATACGTACCCCGTAGCCGCCTGGAGGTAAATACATTTTTACTTCTCCTGGTGAAGGCATGAAGTTTTTATCAGGATTTTCAGCATTAATACGGCATTCAATTGCCCAGCCTTCAAACTTTACATCTTCTTGTTTAAGTGTTAATTCTTCACCATTAGCGATACGAATCATCCACTTAATTAAGTCGACTCCAGTTACCATTTCTGTTACTGGATGCTCTACCTGAATTCTTGTGTTCATTTCCATGAAGTAAAACTTCTTATTGTTATAATCATAAATAAACTCAACTGTTCCAGCACCTGAATAGTTAACAGCTTTTGCTGCTTTAACAGCCGCTTCACCCATCTCTGCTCTTGTTTTTTCATCAATAGCAGGCGATGGAGTTTCTTCAAGAAGCTTCTGCATACGGCGTTGCACTGTGCAATCACGTTCACCTAAATGGATGACATTGCCATGATTGTCTGCTAATATTTGAATTTCACAATGACGGAAATCCTCAATATATTTTTCAAGATAAATACCAGGGTTACCAAAAGCAGCTGCTGCCTCTTTTTGGGTTACATTAATCCCTTTAATAAGTTCTTCTTCATTAGTAGCAACGCGAATTCCTTTACCACCGCCGCCGGCAGTAGCTTTAATGATTACTGGATATCCTCCGATAATGTCACTGACAACCTTTTTCGCATCTTCAATTGTTTCAACAATTCCTACAGAACCTGGAACAACCGGAACGCCAGCTTTTTTCATCGTTTCCTTCGCTACGTCTTTTGTACCCATTGCGTTAATCGCTTCCGGGCTTGGACCAACCCAAATTACATTGCTGTCACGACAAAGCTCCGCAAAATCAGCATTCTCTGCTAAAAATCCATAGCCTGGGTGAATAGCGTCTGTATTAGTAAGTTTTGCTATTGTTATAAGATTTGTTTTGTTTAAATAGCTGTCTTTTGATGCAACCGGACCGATGCAATAAGCCTCATCTGCTAATTGGACATGCAGTGCTTCCTTATCACCTTCTGAATATACAGCAACTGTTTCTATGCCTAGTTCCTTACATGCACGAATAATACGAACAGCTATTTCTCCTCTATTTGCTATTAGTAGCTTTTTAATCACAAGAGCTACCTCCTATTCTGCTTTAACAAGAAATAATGGTTGACCATACTCTACTAGTTGGCCGTTTTTAACAAGAACTTCAACGATTTCGCCTTTAACCTCTGCTTCAATTTCATTGAATAATTTCATAGCTTCAACGATACAAACAACTGAATCAGTATTTACTTTGTCGCCAACTTGAACATAGTCATCTTCGTCTGGTGATGGAGCAGCATAGAATGTACCTACCATTGGTGATACAATTTTGTGTAAAGTTTCATCATTGATAGCGGCACTAACAGGCGCTTCTTCTGCTTTTGATGCTTCAGCTTTAGGTGCCTCAACCTTTGGTGCTTCTGCTTTTACAGGTGCTGCTTGAACCTGTGGAACTACTGTAGGTGCTTGGACAACTTCAGGTACAGCTACTCCAGTTACAACACCTTTTCTTAATTTAATTTTACAACCATTTTCTTCGTAAGATAGCTCACTAACTGATGTGCTATCAAGCAATTTAATAAGCTCTCTAATTTCTTGGACTTTTAACAAAGTACTACACTCCTTCTTTACCCCTGTGGAATAAAATTTTTAATTAATAAAATATTATTAATAACAAATTTTTGTATTTAAGGAAATTAAATATTATTTTCCCCATATACAATACTATATAAATGTTTGATTTCAAATTCAACAATATATTATTAGATTCGTAATATTTTGACAGTATTTTCTGTATTACAACAAAATTTTATAACTACAAAAAGCGAACCGACTTAGATCGATTCGCTTTTTGTGTCTAGCTTCAGCGACCAGCAACTCGTAAACTTCGCTCATCGTGTTTCCTTTATCTCAGTCGATGCGCTCCAGTTTATACGTTGCTAAACGGCCGCTTCCGCTTTTCTATTTAATCGGCTGTACTTCAACAGCTACTTTTGTTGGACCAAGTTCATCGCGAACTAATCGCATAATTTCGTTTGCAGAACTTGAGTTGAGCTCCTTCGCTTTTACAATTACTTTAACTTGGTTTTCTTCTGCTTTTACAAGCGCATCAGCATAATTTTCATTCGCAAGGATCATAGTTTCTAGGATTGCTTCTTTTGCCTGGAATGTTTGTAAATTCTCCATCTTATCCAACGCTTCACTTCTCTTTTCTGCTGTTACATCGCTTGATGCAACAATCGCTTGAAGCTCTTCTTTGGCTTTAGCACGATTGTCGTCAATTTCCATTCGTAATGCTGTAAATAGGTCGTCAGAAGAAAGGCTGGAAGCTACAGTTCCATCTGCCATTTCTTCGATTGAAACCTCTACACCTTCTTCAGAAGCCTTAGTTTGATCTTTAGCCTTTTCTTCGGATGGCATTAACGCATACTCGTCTGATGGCTGTAGTGGTGAAGTAATATAAAAAACGGATAATACAACTACCAAACTAACCATTGTTAATAACCATACCGTTTGTTTTTTCAATAACATGATGAATCCCCCTTAGTTTTTTTATTGTCCAGTTCCAGCTCCCAGCGACTAGTGGACTTCGCTTAACGGGTGCTTGCACTTTTCCTCGGCAATACTGATACACGATGATTAGGTACATCTAACACCCTCGTTACAGCTTCAATTATCATTTGCTTAATTTTTAAATTTTCTGCACCTTTCGCTACAACTAAAACCCCTCTAATTTCCGGCTTTTTAGTTTTAAGGACGATTGGTGTTTCCTGTTCCCCATTTCGAATAATAACAACTTGTTCGTCACGGGACATATCCTCTACTTTTCGTTTCCCTCCTTCACGGTCCACCTCATCCGTTTGTTGGCTTTGAAAAACTGTATTTTTTTCAAGCACCTTTGTCTCGGTTGCATCCAGATTGATCATGACTGTCACGTCTTCAACACCTACAATATGCTCTAACGCCTCTTTTAACTGGTTCTCATATGTAGCCTCATAATCAGCCATTTCACCAGAACCCTCTACTTTTTTCTGACCAAAAACAGCCGCATCTTTTTCTTCTGAATTTACAGATCCTAAAACAGGAGCTGCTTTTTCATTGGAATTCCCAGATGGTAATAGATTGCTTATTAACATAAAGGCAACCCCTATCGCTAAAATGACTAGCAAGTATTTTTGATAATTTTTATCATTTGTTTTTTCATCATTTCCGTTTTCACCTGGCTTCTTAAACATTTTTTTTAACCAACTGCTGAAATCTTTATTTTTTTCAGTCATTTCTCACATCTCCCCTCCCTCCATTACTACATCTACTTTGCTTTGCTCAAGCTGCCAATTTTTAGCCAAAAATTGTTCCACTGCGGATAGATCATTTTTTTCTTTTTTTATAAAAGGTGTAGTTGTATCGATTGCGATATCTTTGACAGTCGGTATACTCTCGTTATCACCATTAGAATTTTCTTTATGAACAATTACCTTCACCGCTTTTAGATCTTCTTCACTCAATGGTCCTTCATCCTCTGAAAATTGAAGTTGGACAGCTTCTACCTTTAATCCATAGTCTTTCATTAACTCCCCCTCCACCATTGTTTTCATCTGGACAGCCATTTGTTCTAAAATATATGCACGTTGTGAGGCTTGTATTTCTTTTTTCTTGTTTTCGATTAAATTTTCTACTTCAAGTTTCTCTTCAACTGTTGGTAATCGAAAGGTTTTCAATATATCTTCAATATTTGAATTAAAAATTTTTAATACTGGATTTAAAATAATTACAATTAATAAAAGACCAATAACCATTTTTGCATAGCGCTGAAGGCTTGAATTCGGCATTAATAAGTCAATAATGATTGCAAGTAATACAAATAAGACAATGTTACTGACCCATGTTGTTAAAAACTGCATTTATGTCACCTCATCATCATTGAAATATTGCCGGCTGACACAATGATCGTAATCGCTAAAAAAAACATAATTGACACGATAGCTAAAGCAGCAAACACATAAATTACGCTTTTGCTCATGATATCGAGGCATTGAATGATCGGACCGCCTCCTAAAGGTTGCAGGAGGGCTGCAGCCACCTTATAAATAAACGCGAGTATTAAAACCTTAATGGCTGGAAAGACGGCCAGTATGAGGATAATAGCGACCCCTACTAAACCAATTGTATTTTTCAATAACACAGATGCGCTTAATACCGTATCCGCTGCATCAGTAAGCGTCCGTCCAAACACAGGTACCACATTATTTGTAACAAATTTAGCTGTACGAATTGTGAGACCGTCTGAAACAGAGACAGCTGCCCCCTGAACGGAAATAACACCCAAAAATATCGTTAAAAAAGTACCTAATAGCCAGATTGCTATATTTCTCATCAATCCAGCCAATTGTGTGACTTTATAATGATCAGTTAAAGTACTAACAATACTGAGTACTGCTGACAGAAACAAAAGAGGCAAGGTAATATTTTTGATAATCAACCCACTAGTATTCACTAAAAAAATAATGATCGGATGAAAGAATGCGACAGATGCCAAACTGCCTAGTGAGGCAATTAACCCTAAAAGTAGCGGGATTAAGGCAATCATAAAATTCGTCATATTTTGAATCGCTGTTTCCGCGTACGATATAGCGACATGAAAGCTATTCAAGGCTAAAATAATTAACACCATATAAACAATCGCATTAGCGATCTTACTGACAGCTTGATGCTCAAACGCATTTTGAATCGATTGCAGGACAAGACTAAAAATGGTCAGCATGATAAGGGTGCCAAGAAGTTTTCCATTCGCCAGAAATTCATGTAGAATAAATTTAATTAGACCATTTACCCATTCCTGCGCAGAAAACTGCTTGTCCCCTTTCACAAAATCCATAAACGTTCCTTTTTGACTCTCCGGCAAAAAACCACCGTATTCATGGCTAATATCGTCCCAAAACCGTTTCACCCCGTCGATTCCAAGCTTCTCAAGTTCACTATCAATAAAGCTTTGGGTTGTATCATTTGGGGTAGCTTGTACAATAAGAGGTGAAAGTAAAATAAATAAAAATATTGCCGCTACTAATAGAAAAACCAAATTTTTTGTCTTTTTTTGTGTCAAGAGCAACTTTTTCACCGTCTTTCTACATCAATGTTTTAGGAAGGAATCAATGAAATCACTGTTTCGATAATGACTGTTAAGATCGGTATGGCCATAATAAGAATCAAAATTTTGCCGGCCATCTCTATTTTCGAGGCAATTGCACCTTGTCCGGCATCCTTCGTTATTTGCGACCCAAATTCGGCAATGTAGGCAATTCCGATGATTTTCAGAATCGTTTCAACATACATCATATTGACATTCGCTGTAACGGCGATTCTTTCAAGCATATGAATAATTTCATAGATCTGATCAACCAGAAAAAGAAAGATAATGATACTGACGAAGATGACCAACATAGATGCAAATACCGGTTTTTGTTCTTTGATAATTAACGCTAAAAATGTTGCAATTAGTGCCACACCAACTATTTGTAATATTTCGATGTTGGCCCCCTCCCCTACTGAAAAAGAAAAACTCCTTTAATCTTTATAAACAAATCTTGCAGCTTCGTAATGACTAAAAATAAGATATAAATAAAAGCAATTAATGTTACCCAATGTGCAAAATCCTCTTTACCCATTTGTTTAAAAATTGTATGAAGAAAAGCCGTTATGATCCCTATCCCTGCTACATGAAAAATGATACTCGGATTGAACTCCATCAAATTCTCCTCCTAAAACGACTACATCAATAAAATGACAATTAATAATCCGGTTAAAAACCCAAGGTTCTTAACCATTTTTTCGTATCGACCTTGTTTCTCTACTGCATCATTTTCTTCACGTTCAAGATGTATTAATGTTAATCGAATATGCTTTTGTTGGTGCTCACGATCATGCTGCCCTAACGTTTCCCCAAATTGTCGCAATACCTCATATTCACCTTGTCCAAAAGCCGTCTTGTTCCATATCGAATCTAGGCTTTCTTTCCAGGCAGAGCTTACGAAAGTTTCTCCTTCTGAAAGCCGCCTTGCAAATCTGGAAAAAAATACAGATAAAGGCTTTTCGAATTGTTTTGAGATATGATTGCATGCCTCACTTAATGAAGAATGTCCATACATGATCTCAGCTTCCAATGATTGTAGAGCGACCTTAAGCTGCCTTAATTGTCTTGGTCGTTCACTTAATTTTTTGGCCGCTTCAAACCCAAACCAAGTAGTTGCAACGATAATTAAAATGGCGCCGATTAGTTTCAACTGCGACTCACTCTCGTTTCTTTATGGAAAATGACCTCGTCATTATTTTTTCGGATCGTGTTAATAGTTCCTGGTCCATATTTTCTTGAAAGCTCCACAAATCTATCAAACACCTGCAGTTCCATTAGTGGTTTAATCGATGGCCGCTTATATAAGTCTTCCATACTAGAGCCATGAACGGATATAAAGAGAGCAACACCAGCATTTACGGCCTCTAAAATGGCTTCTGTATCTTCCATTCTTCCAATTTCATCCACAACAAGGATATCCGGGCTCATCGATCGTATTAACATCATCATTCCTTCCGCCTTAGGACATGCATCCAAGACGTCAATTCGCGGTCCAAATTGATGCTGTGGAATCCCTTTCACACAGCCGGCAATTTCTGACCGTTCATCAACAATCCCGACCTTAAAAGATGGTATATTGCTGTCATAGCTCCCGGTGCTCATCATTCTAGCCATATCTCGTAATAATGTTGTTTTTCCTGTTTGGGGCGGCCCATATATGATTGTGTTCAGCCATCTGCCACGATATAAATAAGGAGTAAGAGGATCAGCGATCCCAACCTTTTCTTTCGCGATCCTTATATTATAGGAAGTGATATCTTTAATCGCTTTGACTTGGCCTTTTTCAGTTATCACTTTCCCCGCCAACCCAACACGATGACCACCGCGGATCGTTATAAATCCCCGCTTAAGTTCTTCCTCTAATGTATAGATAGAATAGTCACTTAGTTTATTTAATAGAGTAAGACCATCCTGTTTCGTTACAATATATCCATTTGGATAAAAAGGCTCCCCATCAATTACAAGCTCAAGCGGTCGTTCAAGTCTGATTCGAATTTCCTCGATTCTATTTTGAACAGACCCGGAATACTGGCATATTCGTTCCACAATTGTAGTTGGCAGCATTTCAAAAATTACCTCATTCACCAGTGTTCCTCCTCACATAACCTTTTACTGACAATTTATGCATGTCCACCCGCGTTTTATGACTATTTATAAATTCCAAATAGAATTAATCCAACACCTAATCCAATAAAGAGTAGTTTTGAAAAAGATATTTCATCGGCTAAATTGATTAGACCTATGCTCATCGTGAGAATGAGAACAGTAGGACCAACAATGGCCAAAACGGCATTTACTGCCATCGCTTTTCTAACATCATTGAATATTAGCATTAGGATTGCTGCTGATACTTCTATTAATCCAGATATTAATCGTAACCCAGCCATTGACATTACTGCTGTGTCAAGGAGTGCAAACCAGCGTCTCAAAAATGTTCCCCCCATTTGTTTGTCCGTCTGCTAAATATTATGATAAGTATGGAAAAATAGACCCAAACAAAAAAAACAGAGGAAAATTTTTCTCCTCTGTTTGACGCAGTTTAAATTTTATTAATGAATTATGCTCTTGATACATACTTGCCGTCAGCAGTATTGATGATCAACATGTCACCTTCGTTAACGAATAATGGAACTTGTGTTACTAAACCAGTTTCTAATGTTGCTGACTTCGTTACGTTAGAAGCTGTGTCTCCTTTAATGCCAGGTTCCGTTTCAGTAACCTTTAATTCAACAGTATTTGGAAGCTCTACCCCAAGTGTTTCTCCTTGGAATGTCATGATATGAACTTCCATATTTTCTTTTAAGAATTTAAGTTCATGCTCAATTTGAGATGCGTTTAACTCTAATTGCTCATAGCTTTCATTATCCATAAATGTATGAACATCGCCACTTGCATATAGATATTGCATTCTGCGATTTTCAATACGAGCTTTAGCTACTTTTTCGCCAGCACGGAACGTCTTTTCTTGAACAGCACCTGTACGAAGATTTCTTAATTTAGAACGAACGAAAGCCGCTCCTTTACCAGGCTTTACGTGTTGGAATTCAATAACCTGCCAAATTCCACCGTCAACTTCAATTGTTAAACCAGTTCTAAAATCGTTTACTGAGACCATTAATGAATCCTCCTAAAGATAAAATGAGTATAGTGGTATAAAATATGATAAATGCATATTTATTAGAAAGACATGACTTTCCGCCCGCAATGGCGGAAGTCGATGTCCTTTCTTATACTGATATCCAACAAAAGTTATACGTTCTTATCAGTATAAAAGTAATAATTCCTTTGGTGAATGAGTTAAAGCAATATTCCCGTCCTTCGTAATGACAATGTCATCTTCGATGCGCACTCCGCCTACTCCTTCGAGATAAATGCCAGGCTCCACTGTCACGACCATTCCAGGCTCTAATATTGTATCAGATTTGACTGACAAGGCAGGTCCTTCATGGATATCAAGACCTATTCCGTGACCCGTTGAATGTCCAAAATAGTCGCCGTACCCTTTAGCTGAAATATAATCCCTTGTTAACGCATCCGCCTGTTTACCGGTCATACCAGCCTTTATTCCATTCATTCCAAGTAGCTGTGCTTGCAAGACGATATCATATATCGTTTTTAATTGGTCATTCTTAATGTCCCCAATTCCAACAGTCCTTGTAATATCAGAACAGTATCCTTTATAATAAGCACCGAAATCAAGTGTAACCAGCTCTCCAGCCTTAATAACTTTATCAGATGCTACACCGTGCGGCAATGCGGATCGAAAGCCCGAAGCTACAATCGTATTAAACGAGGATGATGTTGCCCCTTTTTTTCTCATAAAAAACTCAAGCTCATTTGAGATTTCAAGTTCATTTACACCCGGTTTAATCACTTTAATTATATGTTCAAAGGCCTGGTCGGCTACGCTTGCGGCTTCTTTTAAAATTTGCAGTTCTTCATCCGTTTTTATTAAACGAAGCTTTTCGATCACTCCTGAAATGGGGACCATGTTGGCGGACACTGCATTTTCATAAATTTTGAAGGTACCAAAAGTCATTTCATCTTGTTCAAAACCTAAATGTTGAATTCCTAATTCCTTAACAAGCCTCGCAACTTCTTCATGGACTGGGCCTTTATGTTGAACAATCTCGTAGTTTTGAACTTGATTTTTCGCTTGTTCAACGTAGCGAAAATCAGTAATGAAGACAGCCTTCGTTGGTGAGATTATAACAATACCAGCAGATCCGGTAAAACCAGTCATATACCTGCGATTTTTACTATTTGTAACTAGAAGTCCATCAATGCCTAGCTCATTGAACTTATCTCTGACTTTTTTAAGACGATCCATTCTCTTTAATCATCCCTTCATCTATAAAGATAATCGTTCCTTAAAAGCAATCACAGCCAGCTTATATCCTGTTATTCCGAGGCCGACAATTTGACCTTCGCAAACAGGCGCTAATACTGAGGTATGTCTAAATTCTTCACGCTTATGTACATTAGAGATATGGACTTCGATCACTGGTACATCAACACTGGCAATTGCATCGCGAATAGCATAGCTATAATGAGTAAAAGCTCCAGGGTTAAAAATAATACCTGCGTATTTCATTCGAGAATCATGAATGGCATCGATTATTTGTCCTTCATGGTTAGATTGGAAAGTAGATAATTCCATTCCGTTCTCATTTGCAAACTTGGTAATTTGGTCCTCAACATCCTTTAAAGTTGTATTTCCATAAATATCAGGTTCACGTGTCCCTAATAAATTTAAATTAGGTCCATTTATGAGGAGTAACTTAGACATGATAAAACCCCTTTACCATAAATTATAAATAGAGCGTGTTTTTTACAGCCATTCTATTTTACCATAGCCACTCCTCATTTGAATAGAAGATTATGCCTGTTTCATTTGTTCGGCATCATAGGAAATCGAATAACCGACAAATACACCATAAAGAATGTACAAACAAATCGTTGTAATAATCGTATTTTTGCTAAATTCCCTTACCGATTCTAAATTCGGGAAAATCGGGTTTAATATATAAAAGACGATAGCCCAAAGAGCGATTCCGAATAAAATCCCTGGCCAAATCTTTTGAATATTTTTTAAAAACACATTATAAATAAGAGCAACACCAACTGAAAGTAGACCAATTATGATAATTCCAATCCACTCTCCAATAGTTTCATTTTTCCAATCGCCGACCGCCCATGGTTGTAATATGAGGGAGGGACCAAGTTCTGTAAAATTAAAGAAATGGGCGATATAACCAATTAGGCTCCAAAACATGCCTCCAAAAAATCCAATAATCATGACCTTTGCTATATGTGATAGTGGTTCGTCTTTCTTGTTCTGTTCATAATTCGGATTATTTTTTTCAGTATTTTTGTCTTTACTATCTGTCATGTTTACCAGCACCTCCATTATTCATTATGTCCGAATTATTCTTAAGTCATGTCGAAAGTTTTGTGCGTGTTAATAATTCCCAAAATGGACATACTATTTATAGCATTAATATAGAGGTTTCAGTATTTTTCTTGTAGAATATATATAGAGAAAGAATTATCTAAAGAACTGACAAAAACCCGAGTTGAGGTTTCAATAGCATTTTTTAAGAGAATGCTTGAATATGATAAAGCAATAGCACAATCTAAAGTTGCTGAATTTTTGATTAATAAACTATAGGGAGGTGAACCTCTTGTTTAAGCGATCTACCATTCATCCGATTGTACTTGTCATTATTGGTTTGGCGGGAATTGGATTATTGTATCGGTTAATTGCAAATCCTTTGGGCTTATTTAAGGAAATATTTATTGCTGTCGTAATTGTTGGGATTATTTTTGCCGTTTATAAATATGTAATGCAAAAACGTGTAGGTGGAAATAGTCAAGCAAATGCAAAGTATCGAAAAGCAGCCCAACAATCTAAAAAACGCTTGTACAGCGAAACATCGAACCATTTAACAAGTAAAGTAAGAGGATCATCACAAAAACACCCAAATAGTAAGAAACCGATGCGCACTTTGCATACCGCGAGAAGAAAAGATCACAATTTTACAGTAATTGAAGGCAATAAAGGCAAGAAAAAGAATCGAGCACATTTTTGATGCTTGATTCTTTTTTCGATTTAACTCTTCAATTTCTTTATAAATTCTTCAGCCCTTTGTTTACCCATTGCAACAAGTTCTTTTTTAATTTTTTCTGAAAGATGAAAATCAGTCGTCTTTACTGATTCGATCGGGATAAAAATGATTTGGTCGGCAACATTTTTTGAAATATATCTTGAATCATGGGCATGGAGCATTGTTTCAATTAATGCAGGGAACATATCGAAGGCATTATTGATAATATTAGGTGGAATGTTTTCCAATCTTGGACTTAAGCGAAATCCAACAACCGGTCGTTCCAACGTTCCTTCAAAGAGCCAAAGAGGAAAATTGCTTAAGACGGCACCATCAACAACAACGGATTTAATTCCCAGGCTATTGTACACCTTAATCGGTTTAAAAAAATAAGGGATACTTGTGCTCATTCTTACTGCTTTAGCAATTGAAAATGAATTTTTGTTTATTCCATAGTGCTGTAAATCATCTGGTAAAACCATAATTCTTCCTCTTGTAAGATCCGATGCAATGATTTTAAGCGAACCATCTTCAATATCAGCAAAAGTTTCAATCCCTTTATCCTTTAATAATTTTTCCATCCACTTTTGAAGTGCATCGCCCTTGTACATCCCCATCCCCCAATAAAAACTCGCCCATTTTAAAAATGGTATCGGCAGTCTCGAGTTGGGTCGGTCTAAAAACTTTTTAAAATTTACCTCTGTTAAAATTTGATTGATTTCATCCGCTTTATACCCAGCTATTAATAAAGCGCTAATGATTGCACCAGCACTTGTTCCGGCAATTTTTTTAAAGACGAAGCCCTCTCGTTCCATCACTTCGAGCGCACCGACAAACGCAATGGCCTTCATACCTCCACCAGAAAAGACGCCATCTATCTCCATATACGTCCTCCTTTGGTTATGACTTTGAGTTGGGAGTTGCATCGTTAATTAAATCCTAAGCAGAGGGGGATGAAAATAGAACAAAAATCAAAACTTTGGAACCAAAGAAAAAAGAGTTCGATTCATAATCGAACTCCTTTTTCTTGACATTGCAGGTGACCCAACCATTCTTCATCCTAATCAAAAATGCTTACCTTTCAGTTCACATTTTCAACCCCGGATGGGTTTGTAAACACTTCTGATATCATTTTCAAATTACAGTCTCTCAAGCGAAACTGCCAATGGAAGTGTTTTTTTAGGATGTTTTCATTAGCTCCGTGGCTATTTCATTTTCAATCTTGTAAAGATTGGGTACATCCAAAAGCTTTTAAAGCTCATATTCAATTAATTCGGTCCTGAAACTCAACTTGAGTATTCACTTACTCATTTCCATTTACTCCTAAGTAATTTGAATTGTCATCCCCCAAGTATTTTACTTTGTTCAATAGGTTACTTTTCTTAACGATTGCTTTTGTTCATTAATCCGGGTTTTGATTTTAGTTCTTCCTCCTTTCGGTTGAAGCTCTGATCAATTTCCTTCTTTTTGAACTGCCTTCGTTAATTTCGGTTTCCTATTTTACTAAGTATCCTACTGTTTGATGATTCTTCTACTTACTTTTGAAGTTTGTGGATCTTTTCTGTGTTCTCCTATCATTTCAGGGTATTACTTGGTAAATCAGAAAGTTTCTGGTGGATTCACCTACTTTCCTTTTTCCAACAGTAATTCCGAATACTACCTAGTTAACGGAACTAACTAGGATGGTTGAGCCACCTTCAATGTCAATTGGGTTAATAGTTTGTTTTTGTTTGTTTCTTCCTTACATCTATAATATACCATGTTCCTCACCTGTTTAATCAGGGTAATTGTGTCAAATTTTGGAACGTTTTGGATATTATAGATCAGCCTCTAAGAAGTTCTTTTGTCTTCCTAGAGGCTTTCTTAAGTTAGCTATAAACCTTGGATTTCCAAACTGGTTACTGGTAAGAAGATCTCCCCTGTTTCCAAATAGTTGACAATCACCGAATCGCCTTCTTTTAAATAAATAGATAAAGGACTTGTCTCCGATGTGACAATAAAATTTTTACCACCATTTAGTAAAAATGATACGACGGTTAAAGATTCGGTCCGTTCTTTATATACTCTAATAACCGATCCCGCCGTTTGTAGTTGGTTTGCCTTGGAACTTCCATTAACACTACTGCCACCGCGCTGCAAGGCGATTTTATATTGCTTTAAAGCAGCATTCGGGGTACCAGCATAGGCCGATATTTCCGGATTTGCCGCAGAAACAATGAAATAATTTTGCAGAAAACCATTCGTATCCAGTACAGGTGTTAACCAGCTGGCTTCACCATAAAAATTATATAAAATAGGCATTTCGCCCATCCATTCTTTTTCAATAAATTTCTTTTCAATAATCTGTAGGGCTCCCAAGGAATCCATATAGGAATTTTTTTGACTACCTGTATAAAAAGTAGCTTTCCCTGTTCGAGCATTCGTTAGCGAATACCCGAGCATAGAATCCACGTCCTCTTTAGGGCTTGTAAAATCTGTGAAATAATACATAACTCCATTTTCATCAAACACTGGACTTACCTCATCCTCTGTCCCTTCATTAGATGGAAACTTCACATCCTGCTTTCCAAACATACTATTCCAAAATCCGTGAACATATTTACCGTAATAGCTATTTCGCAAACTTACACTTTCCGGTGATACCGCCCCATCAATGAAATCCGGAACCTCAGGTAAAGGAACTTCCTTTGTCTCGCCATTTGTTGGGTCAACCATAATAATCCCCATTGGCGAAAAACCGTTTCTCACTGATATAAAATCCCCATACGTCTGGATGTAGAACGGCTTTCCGTCTTCATCCACCTCAAGTTGTGCTTGACCATAGAAAATATGCCGCGGATATTTCAACCATATATGGCGGTGGACATCTTTATTATAAAAAGACGATGGGGTATACGTCATTGGACTTTCGATGAAGACCGGATTGGCAGCAGAGTCTGTTGCACTTAATCTAAAGTACCCAGGTGTTTCTTTCCCCTTTATCCATTTAAACAAGCCCGAAAATTCAACAGGTGCAATGTATACATAATCACCATTCACCTTTTGAATTTGAAGATCTCCCAATTGGTAATAACTCGTATTAGGAACTTGACCAAACGACTTTTGCATTTTATTTCGTGCATATTGCGGTGGCACACTTGCAGGTGTTTTCGTTTCATCAAAAGCACTAATTTCTGTTTCCACATCCATGTTGGCTTGTTCATATTTTTCTTCTGCATTGAAAAAAGGAGCTGCCAAAACGAACACTCCTATTATTACACTTACAGCAAACAAACCGGATTTTAGCATGCTTTCTGCTCCACTTACTATGTACGCACTAATGAATGTAACCATAATGAATAATGGCCATAACGAAGAAAAATTACGATCATGTAAAGTGACATAATAAAACAGGAAAACACAAGGTAAAAGTATTGCAAATGCAGCAAGAAATATCATTGATCTACTAAAATTCAAGTCTTTCCTGCTCTTGTTCACATAAGGCATGATAATGAGCGCTGAAACGACTGCCACGATGACTGAAAACATTATGAATTGAACCACTAAATCACCCTTTAACGAAAGCCTTTGAATTTATTCCTCTAAGAATAAAATTCCCTATCAGTAAAAAAATATTATTTTTGATAAATATACAACAGTAGTAACTGTGATCATGCTACATAAAGTTGTTAACAAAACAGCTTGTGCAGCATATTCAGGATGATTTCCATATTCTAAGGCAAAAAGGGAGCTATTCCTTGATGTAGGAAATGAACTTGCAATAAACAACGCCTGTGCAATTGTACCTTCTAAACCTAATATTAAAATTGTAACAAACGCAATACAAGGCGCTAATACTAACCTGCCAAGAAGACTTAATACTAATGGAGCGGATAACCTATGGAGTTTTATAAATGCACTCTGTGCTCCAAGAGTAATGAGAGCAATTACTAAAAAACCATTTGATGTATTTTCTATTGGTGTCCAAATAAATTCTGGAATTTTTATTGATGTCGCTTGAAGAAAAATTCCTAACAAAAAGGCGTAAAACACAGGATTCTTTAGGAATATCTTTATCGCTTGGGATCCTTTTCTACCAACAGATACAGTATTAAATAATCCGTAAGTATAGGTGAGGAGGTTTTGAAAAATCATTACAACAATTTGAACAGATAAACCTAACGGATTGTGCTGAAAAACAAGTTGGCTCACAGGTAGTCCAAAATTTCCGGAGTTTATTAATACAACACTATTTTTAAAGGTGGCAGATAACCCGTTCTCAAATTTATATAATTTAGAAATACCTACGCTTACACAAATCAAAAACAGAGTTTGTAAAGCAAGAAAGCTAATAATATACAAGAGTGTATTTCCACCTATTTTACTCTCATATATATTGGTAAAACAAACTGCTGGCATTAGTAAGTAATTATTTAATTTAGACAACGTTCCCATATCTAACGTGTATTTTCGATGGAGTAATGCACCGACCCCTATTAGTAAAAAAACAGGAAAAATAACTTTAATTAAAATAAGAAATAAAATCTCCATGAATTCCTCCCAGATATTTATTTTACTATAGTCCTTAAAAATCTAGTATCTGGATAAAGCCCTGATAGTCATTCTTATATTTAATCGTGAATGTCACATCAAAATTTTTTCCTTCATACGTCTTAATCATTATTTCCAGCACTCTTGATAATTCCTCCACTTTATCTCCCCCTCAGCAATTTAATTATAAGAAGCCTAGAAACTTTATTAAAATACAAATAAGCTATCGAGAGTCATTCGAAAAATGAATACACAAAAAAAGCACAGGTAATGAGCCTATGCTTTGACTAAATATCGTTTTTAAAATCCAATTTTTTAACAACTTCTACAAACTCTTTAACTACTTTTAGTTCAAGTGATTCCTGATGATATAGCATCCACGTTTTCCTAACAAGTGGTTTTCCTTTTTCATTTTGTAAATTAATATGATACAAACTTGAATGATCCTCTATGAGTACGCTAGGAAGAATCCCATACCCTAAACCATTTACTACCATTTCTTTGCATGTATCTGCTTTATCAACTTCCATCCCAATCAAGGGAGGTTCAGAAAATGTTCTAGTCCACCAATTATCGATTAATGATTTTAACGTGGGATCGGTATGATATTGTATTCTAGGCATGGACGGTAAATCCTGAAGCTCGATTTTTTCTTTTGAAGTGATACAGATGTTTTCTTCAAAAAGAAGATGCTTAGCCTCTCCCCATTGATAATCCCCTCTCACAATTCCAATGTGAACTTCACGATTATAAACATGATCAAAAACTTCACAACTCCATCCTGTTGTAACTTTATAGTTTACTTTTGGAAACTGTTCACGAAATAGTTTTAAAAGACCTGGCAACTTATGTCTCGTAATGTAATTAGAGACTCCCAATCTTAACGTCCCGCTTATCTCATCACCCATGTTTTGGACTGTTTCTTTAATTTGACGAAGACGACCAAGCATTTCATCTGCACACTTCACCAAATATTCACCCTGTGGTGTAAATTGGACTCCTTTGGCTCCTCTACTAATAATGGCTTGATCGTATTCCTTTTCTATCTGTTGGATTCTCTTCGTTAACGAGGGTTGAGAAATATATAAACTTTGCGCTGTTTTCGTAATGTTCTTTTTTTCATATAAAACTTTTAATATTTGCCAATCACGTTCATCCATACTTTTCTCACCCTTAGCTCCCTCTAATTACTTTTTTAAAATTTTTCTTGTGCTTCTTTCGTTAAATTCCACATAAAATCACCTCAAAATTTCGTCAATTAGTTCCTCTGGGCGATCTGAATAAGATTCCCACATGTATCGTCGAAGACAGCTATTGTGACTTCCCCCATTTCTGTCGGCTCCATAGTAAACTTCATACCATGTTTCCTTACTCTTATTATGCTTCAAACTGATTTTAACATCTTACATATTTCCGTTTGAAACCAAGCTTCCCTCTATCCATTTCTTTTTGAATACTTTCGGAAGCATTTAGAAAACTGCTTTTTTTCTTGTCCCGTTTGACTTCCACTGTACCTACTTCCATTGCGATCTCGACTGCCTTTTCATGTAGCGGCAAATATGATATCCCTACGGTGTATAAAAAATTATTCATAGCGGATTTCGTCCGTTCTGGCGATTCATGAATCGTATTTTTCACAATATCAAGCATATCGGAAATCTTGCTCCCCGAAAATTCATGATCTTTTCGATTCCCTAAAAGCCAGCAATAGCAACTCCATCCTGCTGACATTCTCAGCTCATTACCGCTTGCAATCCATTTATCAGCAACGTTTTGTGCAATATCTGACTCTGATAAAGTTACTGCCACCACATAATCGGACAGCATATAAAAATACGCTGCATCCATCCAACGATCAAAATCTGATTCAGTCATCACTTTTGGGTCTGCAATAATGCCTGCAAAATACATTGCATCGTAGTTACCTGTGGCATAAAGCTCTTCAGCTAAAGTTTGATTGATTTTTATTTTCTTTGCGATTGGTTTCATAGCACCTGTTGCCACGCCAAAAAGCGGCTCGTGCGCACCATTGGATATGTATATTTTTTTAGTTCGTTCCTTACCTAGTGCTTCAAGCTCCTGCATCACTGTTTCGAAATCCATACTAATACACTTCCTTCAATCATATTGATACCTTACTAGTTTTGGTCATATTGGTCATAAAAACCATCTTCCATTTACATCCTAGAAATGGTATTTTATTAACAGTTTCTATTAAGGAGTAAAGACTATGAATACTATTAATAGTTTAGCTGAGTTGGAAAAACAAATAGATGAACTGAGAAAATCCATGATTGATATAGGTACTAAAAAAGGGTTAGCTCATTCTGATACTGTAAAAATAAGCACTGAACTTGATAAAAAATTAAATATTTACCGTAAAATGGTAAGTCATTAAGAAACATACACCGCTCTAGTAACCACTGAAGCGGTGCTACTATTAACTCTGAGTGTATTCAGCAATTACAATATTTCGATATATCCTTCAGTTCCATGCACGCGAATTCGTTGCCCATCTTTTAGATCAGCATCTTTCATGTTTAAGATGACACGTGCTCTTCCCTCTATAACTCCAGAAGAAACAGGTAGACCTACAATAGCCTCAGCTGGGAGATTTTCTCGTTTATACTCATTGGACGCCATACCTTTATTGTTACTGGGACTCAGTTCTTTTTTATCATTCGGTAACGATTTTATAAGGTCTCTCCGCTCTATTATGGTCGTAAGTGCGTCTTTTATGAGTGGATCGGACCCGCCCAGGGTATTTAATAAAATTTCTCTATTTTCGAGTGTAGACAATTGATTTGTTACATCAACAAACAACCTTCCACCAGCTTTGCGCATGGGTGCAAAAGTCATTAACAGGAAAAAAGACAATCCGAGCGGCTTCATGGGGTCAGTCATCATTTGTTGGTGGCCGACAGAAACGTAAACATGATTTTCTTGGGTCTCAGCTTCAGGGATGGGATATAAGGTCGTAATTGGCCGACTCTGGACAATATAAAATGTCTCATCAACTCCATTTTGCATGCGGTAAATTACCGCGCGATCCGTAAATAGGGAAGCCCAACATTTGCTGATATGCTGCAAGATTGCTTCTTTACCGATGATATTTAAATAGCTGTCTTGTTGACCAGCAAAAGAAGCATGTGGTAAATCTTCAGCAGTCGCACTGGAACGAACTGCATAAGCATGTTGATCACCAAGCTGGGAGAGATAATGAGTAACTGCTGTTACAACATCGGAAGGAATTTCTACTTCCATAATGGCTCGTCAAATCTTCCCGCAAATTTCACCAATTTGATCTCGATCTTCTACTTTTAGCATTGTTAGTCGATCCAACAAGTTATGATACGTTTCGTTTTGTTCGATCGCTTTTTGATATCCCGTTATTGTAATACAAAATCCTTCTGGCACTTGTATTCCTTCAATTTTTGATAATTTTCCTAAGTTTAACCCTTTTCCACCAACGAGCCAAGCTTGAGTTTTTTCTATTTCCTGAAAGCCGAGAACCAAGGAACTCATTCTACATCTCTCCTAACCATTCATGTTCTATTGATTTTAGCAGTAGTAAAGGAGAACAAAAAGTCTATTTTGACCATTTTTTAAATGCTATAATTAAATTAGGAAGAGGCCCCATTTGTTGAAAAACGAAATATTCAGATGTCTGTTAGTTAATTGTTACAAAGAAAATAACCGTTTGACCTTCTATATCATTCATTTATCCCTTTTATTATGGCTTTATCTAATAGCTAATATTATCAATGAGGAGAGAATCCACGAAAAAATTTTCAAAATTCTGTAACATCTCCCAGGCTCTTCTTAAGATGAAATAAGCTATACTATAAAAAAAGAAATGGGGTATGGGGTATTATGAAGATCAATGTTGGCAAGTCAGACCGCATCATTCGTATCATTTTAGCACTTGTGTTATTTTCATTATTCTTCTTTTTAGAAGGCAATTTAAAATACTTAGCACTTATCGGCATCATTCCACTAGTAACTGCATTTATTAAATTCTGTCCACTATATACGCTTTTTGGTATAAGTACTTGCAAAATAAAATAGAAAAATAGGCTGATGCTTTGTAGTTCTGTTCATGAAAGGAAAATGAGAAAATAAAGTAGGTTTAGCAGACGTTTAAACGTCTGCTTTTTTATTTTAAAAAATATATAGGTAGACACGACATCGAATAATTTATAATATTAGTTGTAAATCTTCACCATGTATTTTATATCTAGTTTAGTGCCTTTTCACCTTTGTATTAGCTTTCTGTAAAGGTTAAACACTGTTTTCTTACTTCCTTCACAGCTGTTGAATTGGCTTTTTAGCATATCGATTTTCTGGAATTTCTAAACCTAAGTTTCCTCTTAAAGTATCATGCTCATACTCCGTTCTATATAATCCACGTTCTTGTAGAATTGGCACCACCCTGTCTACGAATTCAGGAAGTCCCTTTGGTGTTGCAGCCCCAATGATAAATCCATCAGTAGCCTCTTCTTCAAACCATTTCTGGATGAGATCAGCTACTTTTTCGGGAGTACCAACAAATTCTCCTTTCGGTGTTGCAAAGTCAAGAGCAACTTGACGTAATGTTAAATTTTGTTCTTTAGCTTTTCTTTTAATGATGTCTGACATACCTTGATGACTATTGCTTCCTAAATCACCTGTATCTGGGAATGGTTCATCCAGTGGATATTGAGTGAAATCATGATCATCAAATGGTCTACCTAATGCATGTAGAGCTTTATCAATGGTGACAAGGTTTGCAATTTCTTGATACTTCCGGTCAGCTTCTTCTTGCGTATCGCCAATAATCGGAATAATTCCAGGCAATAGGGAAATATTGTTAGGATTTCTTCCAAACACGCGTGCTCTTCTTTTCAAATCAGCAAAGTATTCTTTCAAATCTTCAAAATTTCCATCGCCCGCAAAAATCACATCTGCATTTTTTGCAGAAAAATTTCTTCCTTCTTCTGATTTTCCTGCTTGAAAAATAACAGGTTGACCTTGTTTGGAACGGGCAATATTTAATGGACCTTTAACATGGAAAAATTCACCTTCATGGTTTAAAGTATGCAACTTCCCTTTATCAAAAAAGACCCCTGACTCTTTTTCATAAACAAAAGCATCATCTTCCCATGAATCCCATAGCCCTTTAGCTACTTCCAAGTACTCCTGTGCCATTTTATAACGTACATTGTGCGTTGGGTGAGGTTTCTGATTGTAATTGTCAGAAGTTCCCGAAAGCCATGATGTTACCACATTCCAACCGGCTCTGCCATGACTAATATGGTCAAGAGAGGCAAGTTGTCTAGCAACAGTGTAAGGCTCACTGTAACTTGTGGTAATGGTTGCCACTAACCCTATATTGTTAGTTACTGCAGCCAGAGCAGACAAAATCGTGACCGGTTCAAATCTATTCAAATAATGTGGACTAGAATTTTCATTGATTGAAACACTGTCCGCAATAAAAACAAAATCTAATTTTCCTTCTTCTGCTTTTTGAGCCTGCTTCCTATAGAATTCAAAATTGGTACTTGCATTTGGCAAGGAGTCTGGATGCCTCCAGTCTCCCCAGCCTCCTCCAACACCGTGTATCCAAGCTCCCAGTTTTAGTTTTCTTTCATTTGCCATTTTAACTCCTCCTTAATTTTTTAAATTATTTCATAATCGACAATAATTAATTATTCGCATTTGAATACTTGGTTATTAAGATCATACTATTAGCATTTCAGATAAACCTAAACCTCTACACCTTTTCGAGCATATCGATATTCTGGCTCCCGCAACCCGAGATTCTCCCTTAAAGTGGCACCTTCATATTCTTCTCTAAATAATCCTCTTTTCTGAAGCTCAGGAACAACTAATTCTACAAAATCTCTAAGGCTATCAGGGAAGTATGGAAGCATGAGGTTGAATCCGTCACAAGCTTTATTTACAAACCATTCTTCTAATTGGTCCGCGATTTGCTGTGGATTTCCAAAAATAATTCGATGTCCTCTAGATCCAGCTACATGTATTGATAATTCTCTAATCGTCATATTTTCTCTATCAGCAAGCTCGATTAATAGCTTTCGTCTACTCTGATTCATGTTTGTCTCAGGAATATCTGATGGCAATGGACCGTCCAATGGATAAGGTGATAAGTCAAAGTCCCCTAAGTACTCAGAAAGTATTTGCAATCCCACTTCCGGAGTAATTAATTTTTGAAGATCACTATATTTATTTTCAGCCTCTTCTTCTGTTCGCCCTGTGTAAATCGCTAGTCCTGGCATAATTTTTATTTCTTCTGGAGATCGGCCAAATTGACTAGCTTTTTCCTTTACCTTTTTGTAAAAGGCCTGTGCACCTTCAAGCGTTTGCTGTGCTGTAAAAATCACATCTGCTGTTTTTGCAGCTAAGCTTATTCCCTCTTCAGATGATCCAGCTTGAACGATAACAGGTCTTCCTTGTGGTGAACGGGATGAATTTAATGGACCTTCCACTGAGAAAAATTCACCTTGATGATGTAATGAGTGCAGCTTGCTTTCATCAAAGTATTGCCCTGAATCCTTATCACACAGGACTGCCCCCTCTTCCCAGCTATCCCACAAACCTTTTACCACTTCTACAAATTCCTCAGCCCTCTTGTATCGGATACTGTGATCGAGATGCTGTTTTGCATTAAAATTTCTTGCCTCCGTTTGGTAATAGGACGTAACCACATTCCACGCTGATCTTCCTCCACTTAAATGATCTAGCGATAAAAATTTTCTAGCAATGTGAAATGGCTCATTATAAGTTGTGGTCGCGGTTGCAGCCAAACCAATATGGCTGGTTACAACTGACAAAGCTCCTAATAAGGTGAGTGGTTCAAATCTGACAAGCTCTGCTGGATGCGAATGTTTGTCAAAAGATAATCCGTCACTTAAGAAAAGCATATCTAACTTTCCCTTTTCAGCTATCCTAGCAATCTCTTGAAAAAAGGCAAAGCTTTCAGCAGATTTTGCTGGGATATTCGCATGTCTCCATGAAGCGATATGATGACCTGTTCCCATTAAGAAGAGACCTAATTTCATTTTTCCTTGACCCATGTGTTTACACTCCTTCTAAATATCCAAATCAATCCTCTTTTATAGGATAAAACTAGGTGCAATCTCATTACGTGGAAGTACTCCTTTAGAATCTATCCTCTTTTGATCTACTTGTTCTTTAAACTGACTAAAAAAAAGACCTAATGGTAAATGAAAAAACTTGATTTGATCTTCAATTGCCTTTTCATATGACAATTCGCAAAAGGTTTGGGGTGGGGCTGCAAACGCAGTGGCACCTTTTTGTTCTACAAATTTTAGAGTAGACCCCCTACGCCCCTCTTCCAATGCAAGAGCAGGGTTTGGGAATTCTTGATATTCATTTGTTTCTGTATCGTAAATCCGAATTTTTTCTCCCTCTACAATTGGTACGATTTTTTCGTCCTTATCTATTACAATAGCTATGATCATATTAAATTCCCTCTTTTCTTTATATTTTTATGGTTTTATTAATTCGATGCCTTCCTTTTGTCTCAAGGTAAAATCGGGTGAGAGATGACCGATTTCTACTATATACATGCTTTTCCTCCTAGTATCTTCCGCCATTCCTCAATCCGAATCGGTCTTTAAATTTGTCCAAAATAGAATCCGTTTTTTCAATTGCTCGAATAACAATAGTGCAATCAAAATCACCGCACTATTATAAATCATTCCTGCAATCACATAATCATATTGAGCAAAATCTGAATAATATTGAATGAAATAACCCATTCCTGATTCAGCACCAAACATTTCAGCCATTGTTAAAATGAAGAAAGACAAGGTCAATGAAGTACCTGCCCCACTTAAAATATAAGGTGAAGCTGCAGGGACGATTACTTTAAATAAAAAGTCATATCCTTTAAGGCCTAAAGTCTTAGCATTATCCAGGTACTGCTTTTCGATAATTAATACTCCTTGAATTGCCCCTAAAAAGATGGGCCAAAAAGAGCCAAGAAAAATCAAAAAGATAGATGCACTTTGAAACGATGGCAATAACGCAATCGCATAAGGAATAAATAATGTTGGTGGTAGCGGACTTAGCATGTGTACATAAGGCATTAATATCTTGCGAACCGTATTATTTAACCCAAAGAATATTCCCCCACTTATTCCTAAAACTACGGATGCGACGTAAGCCGGAACCAATAGCTTCATCGAACTAACAAATCCTTGCAATAATTCTTCTCCCGATCTCGTAAAGACTCCGAAAATCTCCCCAAAGTCTGGGAATATCACAGGATTCAAAAAACTAGCTTTTGTCGTCATTAGCTGCCATCCAATGATAGTAGCCGCTCCGATTAATATCGTAATCCAATATTGCCTTGCAAATTTGAACATAAACAAATTCCCCCCCCTTTGGTTAAAGATAAGCATGTTCGAGAATTTAAACAAAGATCCTACTTACGCACCTTCGTTTTCATTTTGCTTATTAAATTTATCTAATTGATCTTTAAAATACTGATCTTCTGGATACTCTTCAATCAATTCATTTAATGCCCGTTCATAAAGGTCGATATTTATATATTTGTTAATATTAATTTCATCCGCATTTTCAATATAGCCAATTGATTTCATTTGCTCCCACATTTTCTTTACTTCGTGGCTGTTTGGATCAGATGAATAGTGGGCATGTGGTTCATTTACAATCGAATTTACTGTTTCATCATCCAATTTTAAATGTGTCTTTGCAGCCTCAACGGCTACTTTTGGATCTTCATTTTTAACTTGTTCTGCACGGATTAGTGCTTTTAAGAAACGTTTGTATGCTTCGCCTTTATCTTCTGTTAATAAATCGGTACGTGTTACCACTCGACAGCAAACATGCGTTGGATTTAAATCATTACTCCAACCAACTACAGCTAAGCCTGCCTTTTGTGCTTGTAAATATTGTGAACCAGCTGATACAGCCACATCAACTTTTCCGCTAGTGAGGGCTTGAAGCAAATCCCCCCCTGTTTTAAACTCTACAATATCAACATCCTTCTCCCAATCAATTCCCGCATCTGTTAGCGCTGTACGAAATACAATATCAGACGTAAACATGCGAATCGTTCCTATTTTTTTTCCTTTGTAATCTTCTAACGTTTTATATTTATTTTTATCTTTTTCCTGAACTAAGATTGGATGTCCACCCTCTAAATGACCTCCAATAACGGAAAAGTCTGATCCATTTGCAATAAAAGTTAACGGAGCTGCCGTACCAAATGTTAAGCCGATATCAATTTTGCCTGCCTGTAGTCCATTTAATCCATCTGCTGATGAAGCAAACCCAACCCCTTCTACCTTTAGATTTTCATCTTCAAAGAATCCTTCATGTTTTGCAATATCGAATAAAGGTGCACCTTGTGACTGTCCATATCCTACTGTTAATTCATAAGTTTTCTCTTCATTTCCCTCTGTGGAACTAGCTTTTTCAGCCTTGTTCCCTACTCCACAACCTGCTAGTACCACTGCGGCAGTTAAAGCAGCCAGGGCCTTTTTAGTTTTTACCTTGAATAAATTTTTCAATTTCATTTCCTCCCAAAAGATATTTATTTAGATTCCTTCTCCATCTAGTCCCACCTCATGCTGTTCTTCTAAGTTATCAATTAAGCCTTGGTTCATGATGTTTAGAATATGTTCTCGAAATCTAGTAAACTCTCTGCTTGCCAACATTTTTTTTCGATTTCTTGGCTTCTTAAATGGAACATCAACACTCGTTGTGTACGTACCAGCTGAGCCAACTGAAAACATTACAATTCGATCTGCTAAATAAATGGCTTCATCTGCATCGTGAGTGACAAACACAATCGTTTTCTTTTGATCACGGTTAATCTCTAATAATAAATCTTGTAAATAAATGCGAGTAAGTGGATCCAATGCTCCAAAAGGTTCATCCATCAGCATTAAGTCAGAACCAAATGCTAATGCTCGAGCAATGGCCGCCCTTTGTTTCATTCCTCCAGACATTTGACCAGGATACTTCTTAATCGAAAGACCTAATTGAACAAGTTCTAAGTACTCCCCGGCCAAATGCTGCAGTTCTTTTTTCGTTTTCTTTCCTTTAAATTTTTGTTTTAGTGCGAGAACGATGTTTTCCTTTGCCGATAACCAAGGAAATAATGAGTAATCTTGAAAAACAACCCCGCAATCAGGAGCCTTTTGTGTTGACGAAACACCATTTACGATGATATCGCCTTTTTGGGGTTGTTCTAGGCCAGCTATCAATCTTAACAATGTACTTTTTCCACAGCCACTCGGACCCATTAATACTAAGAATTCCTCTTCTTTCACATCAAGCTCAATATTTTTTAAAATTTCGACACCTTGATAACTAAAATGGATTGACTTCGCTTCAATTTTGTTCTTTACCATTTCAAATTGAAGTCTTTGCTTTTGCAACTCGATAGCCTGAGCCATTCATTTTCCTCCTTCTGTTCTATTTGTGCAAAACCCACTCTCCCAATTGTTGAATAACATTGTCAATAGAATAATGTAGCGTCATCGTTCGCATATTACGCCAATACCGATCAAAACGATATTGATTGGCTGTAGCACGGCTCCCCATTACTTCAAACATACGAGATGTTAGTTCCAGACCTGCATTTGTTGTAAAAGCTTTCGCTGTGTAGACCGCTTGATTTAATTCCAATCTTTCCTCTTCTGTAATGGCTTCACCCTTATTCCATAATCGCTCGAATAGAGTATCTGTCTTTTCAACAAGTAGTTTGGAAGCCTCTAATTGTACATAGAATTCACCATAATGTCTTTGGATAATGGGATCACCAGTTACCGAATCATTATTTGGAGTACGTATTCTTTTTTTTGTTTTTGTGTACTTTTTCGCAGCTTCCAAGGCTCCTTCCATAATTCCAAGAAAAACATGATTCAAGATAAAATGAGAGATATTAAGCCTCAATTTTGCAAACTCACTAGAATCCAATCCATTTTGAAGCACTTCTTCTTTCTTAACAATCACATTTGTAAATGTAATCGTTCCACTGTCAGTTTGCCTTTGACCAAAATTATCCCAATCTTCATTAACAGTGATTCCTTGACGGTTTGTAGGAATAATCGCTATAAACTGTTGGTGATCTTGATTTTCATAAAGTGCTGAGACGATTAAATAATCTGAATCGACACTTCCTGTACAAAAGGTTTTCACCCCGTTCAAGACAAAGTTTCCTTTCTCCTTACGTGCATAGAGCTTCATATCAATAGGATTAAAAGCATTCCCCCAGAACAAATTTTTCTCGGCTGTTTCACTAAAGTAGAATTCTTGCTGTTCCTTGTTTCCCCATAGATGTGCAGTGATTAAGTTCACAAAATGATAACCATAAACATGTGCTAATGAACTATCATACTTTGCAAATAACCTAACGATCTGCACAACGTCCGTCCAACTCTCCCCCCATCCACCAAATTGTTTTGGAATAAGCACTTTAAGTAACCCACTTTCACGAATCAAATCTCGCTCTAGTTTCGGATTTCCACCTTTTAAATCCCTATCAGCTGCATTTTCATAAAATATTATGGCAAGGTTCTCCGCAATCTCTTTGCTTGATTTCCCCGAAACTGTTTGTATTGCCATTTTTTATCCTCCTCACTCAGTGGTTTTTAATTAGAGTCACACCTAAATAGGACCTAAATTTTTGATATGAGTTGTCACGGTAGATTGGGCATAATTGAGTTCTTCCGCCGCACGCTGAAAGTTTCCATACTTCATGATCGTCTTAAATGTCTTTATACTTTTTAAGCCCATTTCTCACACCCCCTATTTACTTGTGGGTGCCAGTGACTCGACTACTAATTTGCAACGCTTGTTCAATATCCGCAAGGATATCCCTTACATCCTCTAATCCAATCGATATTCGAATCAGCTCTTGAGTAACTCCCGCTTGTAACAGTTGCTCAGGGGATAATCTTGAATGCGTAGTACTTGCAGGGTGAATAATCAGCGTTTTTGAATCCCCTACATTTGCAAGATGGGAAAGTAGCTTTAAAGAATTAATAAAGATTTTCGCCACTTCCAAACCACCTTTTATGCCAAAAGTAAAGATCGATCCAACCCCATTTGGAAAATATTTCATTGCCAACTCATATTGAGAATTGTTTAAAAGATTTGGATAGTTTACCCACTCCACTAACTCGTGTTTGGATAAATATTGGGCAACTGCTTGGGCATTCTTAACATGCTGATTCATTCGTACAGACAATGACTCCAGCCCTTGAATAAACAGCCAGCTGTTAAAAGGTGAAAGAGTCGCCCCCAAATCATGCCCAAGCTCAAACCTAGCTTTTGCAATAAAGGCCTTTTCATTTGCCACTTCAACGAAAGAACGATGATTTAAAGTAGGTTTTGATTTTGTAAAGTCTGGGAATCTATCATTGTCCCATGAGAATTTTCCAGCATCTATAATAGCTCCACCAATTGAAGTTCCATGGCCGCCAATAAACTTTGTAGTAGAATGAATAACAATATCTGCTCCATAGTCAATTGGTCTTAATAGAACTGGAGTAGCAAACGTATTATCGACTACCAACGGGAGACCATGCCTATGTGCAATTTCACTCAACTTCTCCAAATCGGCAATTTCTAAATTTGGATTGCCGATTGATTCAGTAAAGATTGCTTTCGTCTTTTCATTTATGCTTTGTTCGATTTCCTTAAAATTTCTCCCATCAATAAAATGAACCGTAACGCCAAAATTACGAAATGTTTCAGAGAATAGGGCATATGTACCTCCATACAAAGCGCTTGTCGCAACAATTTCATCACCTACTTTAGCTAACGTAAGCAAACCGATGGTCACTGCTGCCTGACCTGATGCCACGGCAAAAGCCCCTACTCCCCCCTCAAGCTGTGCTAACCTTTCTTCAAGAACGGTGTTTGTTGGATTAGCATTTCTTGAATAGATGTACCCTTCCCCTTGCATCTTAAAAAGGGATGCTGCATGGTCTGTATCATCAAACACATATGATGTAGTTTGAAAGATCGGAACTGCTCTTGATCGTGTATTCGGATCAGGTTTTTGTCCCCCATGAAGAGCCACTGTATTAAATCTAAAATCTTTCGTGTGAACATTTTTAGTCATTTTCTCATTCTCCTTTGTCTATTTTTATTAGGTTATAAAAGCTTTCAAGTCTGCCTCTCCCCCTCCTCTTTTACAAAAAAAAAAGACAGCGTTCCCCAATACTGGTGAAAAGCTGCCTTTAGATGTCTAATCGGCTTGCAACAAAATTTAATTATAAAAAATCAAAAAACCTCTTCCTGTAAATAAGAAGAGGTTAAGAACTCAATAGTCCCATTCTCCTCTTATCTTCCAAGCATTAAACATGCTTGCAGGAATTAGCACAGTACTTTTAAAAAAGTCTGTTGCCGAAGCTTCATAGGGCCAGTCCCTCCGCTTCTCTAGATAAGAAAATAGAAATATATTTATTTTTTATAATTTAATATACTTAGTTAATTTTTATTTATTTAAAGTTATCAAAGTTGGAGATTAATGTCAATCGTTTTTTTTGTACCTGTCACTTGTCGAAGTTTTATAGATTTTGCAGAAGAAAGACAGGTTGCAAAATATAAACTTATGAGAATAAATGATGTCATACAGCGTACAAATTTAAATCCCATTTGCGCTTAGACATTCATTTCCTCACCTTTCCCTTTTCATATTGGTATTTCTTATAGCATTTATATAAGAATGACACTCTGAAGTTCTTAATATTTTTTCTTTAGCAATTTTTATAATATTTTTTTCATTCTAATCTAAATCTTTCACCCAAGTACCTCTTAGCATTTCTCCCTCCTTTTTTTGAAAAGACGAAAAATAACCTCTTTAGTAAAGAATACCAAAGAGGTTATTTTTTATCAGACTTTATTTCAAAGCAACATCAAATTTCTCGAGTTTTTTATAAACCACACTTAAGCTGTGCGCCACAGTTTGTACATGTGTTACATCCGCCGATTTCTTTTACTTTACCTTTACGGCAAACTGGACAAGTATTTCCTACTTCATTTCCGATTGTTACGTCTGTGGAACGAAGGTCACTGATTGTATCAACTAGTACGACACGTGGTTGCTCATGTGGTACTTTATCGAATTCAACATCATCCAAACTGTTTTCTTCAGCTTTAAGGGTTAATACTTGAGCGTCGCGGCTGCCGTCAACATACACTGTTCCGCCTTTAGCTCCGCCTTTGTATAATCTTTCATATACTTTTTCAACTTGCTCAACTGAATAGCCTTTAGGAGCATTCACTGTTTTACTTATTGAACTATCTACCCAACGCTGAATTACACATTGTACATCGGCATGTGCTTCAGCTTTTAAATCCATTGCAGAAATAAACCATTTCGGAAGGTTCTCTGGATCTGTTTCTGGGTGATTATTTAAATATTCTTGAAGGATATCAGCCTTTACTTCAATAAACTTACCTAAGCGACCGCTTCGGTAGTATGAGAATGAGAAGTAAGGTTCAAGTCCTGTGGAAACGCCAACCATTGTCCCAGTGCTGCCTGTAGGAGCAACAGTCAGTAAATGAGAATTTCTAATACCATATTCTAAGATTTGTTGACGGATTGCTTCAGGCATTTTCTGCATATAGCCTGTTTCCGTAAATGCTTTTCTTAGACGATTTGTATCTGCTTCAGTTTCGCCAACTAGGAATGGGAAGCTTCCTTTTTCTTTTGCTAGTTCCACTGATGCCTGATAAGCTTCGGTTGCAATCGCCTCAAATATTTTGTCAACTAGCTCGTTTCCTTCTGGAGAGCCATATTCTGTTTCACAATAAATTAAGAGGTCATGCAAGCCCATAACACCTAGACCAACACGGCGTTCTCCCAAAGCTTGTTTTTTGTTTTGCTCTAGGAAATATGGTGTTGCGTTAATAACATTATCCTGCATTCTGACACCAGTGCGGACTGTTTTTCTAAGTTTGTCAAAATCTACGACTTTATTTTTCTTGTCTGCCATTTGACCAAGGTTAACTGCAGCCAAGTTACATACACTGTATGGTGCGAGAGGTTGTTCCAGTTGTTATCTCAAGGACTTTTTATTCCTTGATTCTTACACTTCTTTGTTCGTGTAAGTTCAGCATATCTTTTCACTAATAATGTAGACATTAGTGTTGCGGCCTCGTGGATGGATTATATTCTCCTATTAGAGGTTCACCATCTATGCGTTGCCCCTGACTATAGTTTTAACTTTAGCCTTCGGTTCGGATTCCCATCTCAGGGTTCCCGCTTAATTCCGCAATTTTTAACGTGAGGCAAACTACTCTCTACCACACGGATTCGTAGCAACAACTTGATGACCATATGCACGTGCATTTGTCATGTCATTTGCATTATCGATGAAGAAAATGCCTGGTTCTGCTGAGTATGTTGCACAAATATTGATTAGATTCCAAAGCTCTTTCGCACGGATTTTTCTGTAAACACGCACTCTGTGTCCAAGTTTTGCCCATTCACGGACATCGCCTATTTTGTGCCATTCTTCATTATAATATTTCATTTCCTCTTGGTTGTAATTTTCAACGTCCGGGAACTTTAATTCGTAATATTCATCTTTTTCAACAGCATCCATGAATTCCTTTGTTAAACAAACTGAGATATTAGCACCAGTTAGAAACTCAGGATTATGAACGCTATAATGTCCGCCTGTTTCAAGCTTATCCTCAGCTTCATGGATAACTTTGTCAGGGAAACCGCCTGTTCCAGGGATTGTTTTGTAATTTACAATACCTTGATACATTGCTTTTTCTGTTTCAGATAACGGTGTGAATTTCAGCTTATCTTTTGCAAGCTTTTTGATATGCTCATCTTTTGTATTTTCAATTAAGAAACGTAGTATTCTTGGGTTTTGCATTTTAGAAATAATGAATTCTACGATGTCTGGGTGCCAATCCGCCAACATTATCATCTGAGCTCCACGGCGCGACCCACCCTGCTCAACCAAATGTGTCAGTTTCGCAATGTCATCTAACCAAGAAACAGAACCGGAAGACTTTCCGTTTACACCGCGTGCTAATGTATTACGAGGTCGCAATGTTGAACCGTTCGTACCAACACCGCCGCCACGGCTCATAATTTCCATTACTTGTGTGCGGTGTTCAGAAATGCCACCTCTTGAGTCCTGGACAAATGGCATTACATAGCAATTGAAGAAGGTCACGGCTGTGCCTGAGCCTGCACCGTATAGTACACGACCAGCTGGGATAAAGTTCAAGTCGGAAAGCTCTTCATAGAACTTTTTGAACCATTCTTGGCGTTTTTCTTCTGTTTCTTCTACTTCGGCAAGACCTGTCGCAACACGCTTTGCAATTTGCTCATAGTAAATCTCAAGTGGTTTTTCGATTACATCAATTGAGCGAGTAATAAGACCTGTCTTCACTTCTTTTTCAGTTTCAAGAGCTCCGCGAAACTCTTCTTCGACTAATACAACGGCTTTATTATTTTCCCAATCAATATCTTGTATAAAACCAGTACCACGGGCAGGAAACTTAGGGTCCTCTTTAATAGTGAGAACAACAAAATCCCCAGTTGTTAGCGTGATCTTTTCAGTATCCTTAAACGCATATCGGTCTAGCATTACGAGACGTGATACACCTTTATGAGTAAGCTTCATATCTTCTGTAATTTCGTGGACCTGTGGGAATAAGGCAATGTCCTTATTTAATCTTTTAACATCAACCATCATTTTTTCGGCAGCAGCCGTCACCATTACTTCATCTCCCCTTAAAACTATTAATAAAGTTTAAGTTAGTTTAAAATTCTAGTAGGTATTCTTGTTGCTTAATTCAATATACATACCGTACCATAACATCCTCTCGAAATCAATATATAGTATCGACGATATTTCAATACCTACTACATGTTGTACCATCAAATAAAAAAACAGTATTTTGTCAAACTAGTAATTCATTAAAAATAAGAGAAAAATCAAGATTACATTGCTATTTTCGATTAAAATAACGAAATATGGAAAAATTTCTTGTTTGCAAAACTTAATCGACGATTTATCAACATTCTTGAAAAAACAAACAAAAAAATGTGGCTTTTGTACCACATTTTCATAGAAATTTCGACTTCATTATCTATTTTCGAAAATTCCAAGCATCATTTAAATATTTTTCGACTTCAATATTCTTTATAATTTTTAATTCTCCCTCACTTAGTATATATGGTTCAAGATCAATTTCAAGACCTTTTTCGAAACCGTTTTTGAACGCCTGTTTTGCTTGTTCTAATGATACTGATTTCTTAGCTAGACTATTAATAGAAACAGCCTTTTTGCTAAATGCAGATTTCATCCGCTCCCTGATCCGCTCATTATTAAATTTAAATAAACTAAAAAGCTGCTCTTCATCTATATCTAGTAATATCGAGCCATGCTGTAAAATTACACCCTTTTGCCTTGTTTGGGCACTACCAGCAACTTTCCGTCCTTCGACAACTAATTCATACCATGATGGTGCATCAAAACAAACAGAGGATCTAGGATTCTTCAATTCCTCCTGTTCCCTAGATGTTGATGGTATGGCAAAATAAGCATCAAGCCCCAGCTCCTTAAAGCCTTCTAAAATCCCTTCTGAAATAACCCGATACGCTTCTGTTACGGTTTGGGGCATTTTCGGATGTTCCTCTGAAACAATGACACTGTATGTTAATTCTTTATCATGCAAAACCGCCCTACCACCTGTAGGTCGTCGAACAAATCCTAATTTCTGCTCTCTCACCGCATCCATATTTATTTCTTTTTCTACCGTTTGAAAATAGCCGATAGAAAGTGTCGGGGGATTCCAGCCATAGAATCGAATAGTTGGTCCGATTTTCCCTTCACTATGCCAAGTTAATAGCGCTTCATCACAAGCCATATTAAAGCTTGGAGAGCTGTTCTCTGAATCTATAAAGTTCCACACTTCTTTTTTCATGGTAATTTTAACTCCTTTTACTCAAGTGCACGATGATTATATTTAATTAGGAAGCCATTATTTAGTCTACCAAATAGTGGCTAATTTCCAAAACACTTATGCCTATCTTCATCTTCTGTACAATTATTTTCTTATTTTCTTTGCCTATTGAAACAAACCTTTATATAATTATAAGTGGACGTTTTCGCGAAGAATGAGAGAGGAGTTTTTGCAATGGATTCATTAACTTTATTAATTATAACGATCGTGGCAATCATCGTTTATTTTGTTGGTACAAAGCTTTACCAAAAACGCTACTTAAAAACGTTAACAGAGGAAGAATTCATAGCTGGTTATCGAAAAGCACAGATCATCGATGTACGTGAACCGAATGAATTTCAAAATGGTCATATTTTAGGCGCTCGAAATATTCCACTAAGCCAACTTCGGATGAGAAAAGGGGAAATACGCCATGATATGCCTGTTTACTTATATTGCCAAAGTGGAATGCGCAGTGCACAAGCTGCAGGAATTTTAAAGAAATTAGGATATAAAGACATTAATCACCTAAAAGGTGGATTCAAAACTTGGACAGGCAAAATTAAAAAGAAATCATAATAAAAGGAGCTGAGATTCAGCTCCTTTTACTTGTCTAGCTCAGCGCCCAGCGACTCGTAAACTTCGCTGAACGGGCGCTTCCGCTTTTCTATACTATTTTTCATATCGCAGTACCGGTTTTCTCGCTGCCAATGTTTCGTCAAGGCGTTTCACAACTGTATGATGAGGTGCTTCCTGAACAACCTCTGGTGTCTCCTCAACTTCCTTGGCAATTTGAATCATAACATCAATAAACTCATCAATCGTTTCCTTCGATTCCGTTTCTGTTGGTTCAATCATCATACATTCCTCAACAATAAGCGGGAAGTATATTGTTGGTGGATGGTAACTAAAATCTAATAATCGCTTGGCTATATCTAATGTTCTTACACCAAGCTTTTTCTGACGGCGACCTGATAATACGAACTCATGCATACAATGAGTATCATGTGGTAAATCAAAATAGGGAGCAAGTCTTCTCATCATATAGTTCGCATTTAAAACAGCATATTCAGAAACAAGTCTTAACCCTTCAGGACCCATTGTGCGAATATAAGCATAGGCACGGACATAAATGCCGAAATTACCATGAAATGGTTTTACACGGCCAATCGACTGCGGCTTATTATAGTCCAAATAATACCCTTCTTCATTTTTGGCTGCTAATGGAACTGGTAAATATGGTATCAAATCCGCTTTAACTCCAACAGGACCAGAACCCGGACCACCGCCGCCATGCGGTCCCGTAAATGTTTTATGAAGATTTAAATGGACAACGTCAAATCCCATATCCCCTGGTCGTGCTTTCCCTAAAATAGCATTTAGATTAGCACCATCATAGTAAACCTTTCCACCCGCTTCATGAACAATTTTGGCAATTTCAACAATATGCTTTTCAAATAGGCCTAATGTATTTGGATTGGTAAGCATTAAAGCTGCTGTATCTTTCCCAACAACCTGCTTTAAGTCCTCTAAATCAACTAATCCATTTTCATCCGATTTAACAGTAATTGATTCAAATCCGGCTACTGATGCAGAAGCTGGATTTGTTCCATGGGCAGAGTCAGGTACAATGACTTTTGTTCGGTCAAAATCACCATTTGCTTCGTGATAAGCTCTAATGAGCATCAGCCCCGTCCATTCACCGTGGGCACCTGCTGCTGGCTGTAATGTTACTTGATCCATTCCAGTTATCTCTGCAAGGTCATTTTGTAACTCATACATTAGTTCTAATGCCCCTTGAACAGAGCTTTCACTTTGATATGGATGGATATGGCTAAATCCGGGTAAACGAACAACCGCCTCATTGACTTTCGGATTATATTTCATTGTACAAGAGCCAAGTGGATAAAAGCCAGAATCAACACCATGATTTCTTCTAGATAAGGCTGTATAATGACGCATAATATCTAATTCAGACACTTGTGGTAATTCTGGCTCGTTCTTACGGATATAGTCCCCACCAAACAGATCCTCCACATTGATTTCAGGAACATCTAATTCTGGTAGACTATAACCGACTCTTCCTTCTTTCGTCATTTCAAAAATTAATGGCTGATCTTGCTTAAGCATGGTACCCCTCCATTTCCCTAGCGAACAAATCTATTTCTTCTTTTGTTCTTAACTCAGTTACAGCAACAAGCATATGGCCGCTAAGCTCAGCATAATCATTGCCTAAATCATATCCACCGATAATTCCTTTTTGAAGTAAGTTCTCATTAATTTCCTTTACTGATTTTCCACAATCGATAACAAATTCATTAAAGAATGAACCGGTATACGGAGAGTTGAAGCCAGCTTCTTCGAGTTTCTTTTTAGCATATTGTGCTTTAGCAACATTTTGTAATGCCATTTCCTTCAAACCTTTTTTACCTAAGGCCGTCATCGCCACTGCTGCAGCTAATGCATTTAATGCCTGATTGGAACAAATATTTGAAGTCGCTTTTTCCCGGCGGATATGCTGCTCACGTGCTTGAAGGGTTAATACAAAGCCCCGTTTTCCGTCCTCATCTACGGTTTGCCCTATTAAACGGCCTGGCACTTTTCTCATTAGCTTTTTCGTTACGGCAAAATAACCGCAATGCGGGCCTCCAAACTGAGCAGGAATACCAAAAACTTGCACATCACCAATGACGATATCTGCCCCAAACTCCCCGGGAGGTGTTAATAAGCCAAGTGCTAACGGATTACTTGATACAACAAACATTGCTTTATTTGCATGGATAATTTCCTCAATCTCTTTTAGAGCCTCAATCTGACCGAAGAAATTTGGATATTGAACAATAAAACAAGCAACATCCTCAGACATCTTATTTTTTAGATCAGCCAAATCTGTTTTTCCATTTTCAATATCAATTTCAATAACTTCTAGATGCTGTCCACGAGCATAGGTTTCTAGAACTGTGCGATATTCAGGATGAACTGCTTTTGAAATTAAAACTTTATTACGATTGGTTTGACCAGCACTTAAGGCAGCCGCCTCAGCAAGTGCAGTACCGCCATCATACATAGATGAGTTAGCTACATCCATTCCTGTTAATTCACAAATCATCGTTTGAAATTCAAAAATGGCTTGCAGCTCACCTTGAGAAATTTCCGGCTGATATGGTGTATAGGCTGTGTAAAACTCAGACCTAGAAATAACATGGTCAACGATAACCGGGATGTAATGGTCATAAATACCAGCTCCCAAAAAAGAAACATTCGCTTTAAGATCCTTATTTAACCCAGCTAATCTTGTAAATTCCTTCATTAATTCGTGCTCTGCTAGAGGCGCTTTTAGTTGTAATGATCCTTTAAAACGGACCTCTTCCGGAATGTTGGAAAATAATTCATCAATGGAATGGACCCCAATTGTTTCTAACATTCCTTTTTTATCTTGCTCCGTCATTGGCAAATAACGATAGTTCATTCTGCTCCCCCTTACTTTTGGCGTTTATAGAATGGAGTGGCTACAACCTTTGCTTTTGCAAATTTACCAGGTCGTACCTCAATGCTTACTTCTGTTCCAAGATTTGAAAATTCACTCTTTAACAGAACCAGACCGACTGATTTATTTAATGTTGGAGATTGAGTTCCAGATGTAATATGGCCGATTTCCTCGCTTCCGCTGTATACCTTGTAGCCATGGCGGGGAATCCCGCGCTCAACCATTTCAATTCCAACTATTTTACGGGACATCCCGCCTACCGCTTTTTGTTTTTTCAATGCCTCTTTACCGATAAAATCAGCTTCTTTATTTACTTTAACAGCAAAGCCAATTCCAGCCTCTAATGGTGAAATATCTGCATCTAATTCCTGTCCATACAACGCAAGTCTTGCTTCAAACCGCAATGTATCACGGGCACCTAAACCGATTGGTTGAACTCCAAACTCCGCGCCTGCTTCCAAAACCATTTTCCATAGCTTTTGTGCTTCGGATTCCTTGCAATAGATTTCAAATCCATCTTCACCGGTATAGCCTGTACGGGAAACAAGTGCTTTAACCCCGTTCAGGTCAATATCCTCTTTAAATTTAAAATTTTTTATTTCATTTAAATCTGTAGTTGTTAATTTTTGAAGTGTCTCCTCTGCTAACGGACCTTGAAGCGCTAATTGGGCAACTTCCGAAGAAATATTAGTAACTTCAACATCACCAAAAATATGCTTCATTAACCACTCAAAATCCTTATCTGTATTCGCTGCATTAACAACTAATAAATAATCATGATCTTTTCTTTTATATACTAATAGGTCATCAACTGTTCCCCCGTTTTCATAACACATGGCCGTGTACAATATATCGCCATCCTGTAATAAGGCGATGTCATTTGTCATAACTTTTTGTAGAAAAGGCAGACTATCTGTGCCCTTCACTTCAATTTCACCCATGTGGGAAACGTCAAACAGTCCTGCTTTTGAACGAACAGCCTCATGCTCTTCCTTTATGGAAGAAAACTGAACAGGTAAATCCCATCCTCCAAAATCAATTGTTTTTGCACCGTGATCCTCATATAAAGGAAATAATGGTGTACGCTTAAGGTCAGCCATAAGACCCCTCCTTGCCTTATTTTGTAATACTAAAAAAGACAGAGAAATGCACACACAAATAAGCGTACATTTCTCTGTCCTGTTACCAGAAAGTTTTCAACCAATCCCATACTCGAAACGGTTTACTTCCTCGTGGGTGGCTTATACAAGCTCTCTCCAGAGTTGCGTCCAACAAGAGTCTTTTTGCCTGAGAGATTCACAACTTCTTGTTGCTTGCTCCTTCGGCGCCACATGTAAACGTAGTTAAACTTGAAAGCTGTGGTCTCTCCCCATGTTATCATTCGCAAATATATAATTTTTATCAAAAATTTGGATATACTATCGAATAAGTCAATTCTACTATTATCCTACAATAAATAGGTGAGTTCGGCAAATACTTTTTGAATTATCAAACACGGAATTATCTGTACTTTCTAAAAGAAAGGATCGATTCTATGCATATCGACATTGAATTTGATCAAACATGGCAGAACGATTTTTTAAGAAAAATAGATCATGATGGTCCTTGGGCAAACTGGGACTTGTTTAAGCTAGCTTATGAGATCGAAGAACATATGATCATCCCTGAATTCGAAGGGTTGATTGCACCGAACTTTTTACCAAATCTTACGCCGCATCCTCACCAAATTGAAGCAGCCCAAACAGTATTGGAACAAATGAATGGAAAAGCCATTCTCGCTGATGAGGTTGGACTCGGAAAGACGATTGAAGCGGGGCTTATTTTAAAAGAATATATGATTAGAGGGTTGGTCAAAAAAGTACTCATCCTTGTGCCTGCTTCACTTGTTACCCAGTGGGAAAGCGAATTAAATCAAAAGTTTTATATACCCGCTGTTGCTCAGAAAAAAAGCTATGTTTGGGAACAATGCGATGTTGTCATTTCATCGATTGACACCGCAAAGCGGGACCCTCATCGAGAGATTATCTATCGTCAGGATTATGACATGGTTATTATCGATGAGGCACATAAATTAAAAAACAATAAAACTAAAAACTATGAATTTGTTCAAAACCTTAAGAAAAAGTTTTGCCTCCTCCTAACAGCGACACCTGTTCAAAATAAAGTGGAGGAAATCTTTAATCTTGTATCATTGCTTAAGCCGGGGCATCTCGGCAGTCAATCCAATTTTACGCAATCTTTCTCGGCAAAGGAACGTTCCGTTGAAAATAATGATTACCTTAAGGAATTAATCAATAAAGTCATGATTAGAAATCGACGCGGCGATACCGGAATGGAGTGGACGAAACGTCATATTAAAACTGTTCCAATTATATTGTCAAAGGAAGAGAAGGAGCTTTATGATGCCGTATGCGCATTAAAATCTGATCAAACGCTTAATAAGAGTCAATTTTCGTTAATCACGCTGCAAAAGGAAGTATGCTCAAGCCGGGAAGCGGCTTTTTTAACACTTAAAAATATGCTCCAAAAAGAGCAAACCAGCATGCAAATGCTCACAATCATCCGTGACTTAATGCAAAAAGCAAGTCTTGTTCAGACGAATTCCAAGGCTGAAAATGTTTTAGCATTAATAAAGGGAACCTCGGAAAAATTTATTATATTCACTGAATACAGGGCTACGCAAGTTTATTTACAGTGGTTTTTACAACAGCACGGGATCACTTCAGTTCCATATCGGGGTGGATTTAAAAGAAGTAAAAAGGATTGGATGAGAGATTTATTTAAGAATAATGTACAGGTATTGATCGCTACAGAAGCAGGAGGAGAAGGAATCAACCTTCAATTTTGCAACCGAATCATTAATTACGACCTGCCATGGAATCCAATGAGAATTGAACAACGAATCGGTAGGATTCATCGTTTAGGGCAAGAACGGGACGTACTTATCTATAACTTTGCAACAAAAGGGACTGTGGAAGAGCATATTTTACACCTACTTTATGAAAAAATTAATCTCTTTGAAAAAGTGATCGGCGAACTGGATGAGATCCTAACAAGACTTGAAATCACGAATATTGAAAGCCATATTGAGGATATCCTTTTCCATTCAGACAGTGAAGGAGAAGTAAGAATCAAAATGGACAATCTTGCTTCTATTATTAATTATAATTCCGGTCATGAAAGTGAGGCGTATGCCGATGCAGCAGCAAGATATTCATAATTTTTTACATCGTTTCTTTATTTCCAATGAATGCAATATTATAGAAAATTCTAGTGGACACATCGTTGTGCAACTGACGATTGAAATGGACAAACTATTGATGAATCGACCTTTTTATTGGCATTATGTGGAGAAAACAGGGGGCGCCCCTAATCCTATGAGATTAACATTTATTACTGACCATAGTAAAACACCGGAAGGCATCCGCGGGGAGACGATCCATTTTGGCTCACCTAGATTACACCAAATTTTTCAAGTGACTAAAAAAATGGCAGCCAATATCCGCATGTATGAACAAATTAACAGCACCCAAAAAGTAGCCCTCCAACCTTGGTTAGTTTTAAATACGAAGATATCCTATATGTGTGACCGGAAAAAGGATTTGTTTCTATCCCTTGGGCTAAACTTAATAAACGGTGTGGTGGTCGATCAAATCCAAAAAAAATTATTTAAAAAACAACTAACACCCAAAATTCCTGATTATTGTTTTACACTTTCCCCGCTCATCAAACCAATGAGCGGTGTAAAAAGAATCGAAAACATAATTACACAAATGATTAATAGTGATGACCATACATGGGCAAGAGAGGCAGAAATACGTTGGGAACAAGACCTGGAACTATTAGATCATTTTTATGAGGAGCTTGAAGAAAAGCCGGAAAGCTATCACGTTGAGAAAGCAGCCTTAGAGGAACAATACAGACCAAGAATAAAAGTTGAGATTGTAAATAGCGGCTTGTTTTATCTAACCCAACAGGCCATTTAAGGAAACAAAAAAAAGGCTGTCTAAATAGTTTTTAAACAGCCTGATAAAAATATATTTTAAAGGGAGATCAACTTAAACTCGAGAGAGCCTTAACATATAAGCCCTTCGTATCATGTTGAATACAGGATGCGACACATTGACCACATCCATTACAAAAATCTGAATCAACTTTTGGCTTACCATTTTCAAGTGTTAATGCCCCGGAAATTGGACAAGCTCGAATGCAATAATCACACATTACATCCTGATAGGCAATACAGTTCTTCTTCATTACTTTAGCTATTCCAATAGGTGGAACCATTCCATTTTCAGGAACTTCTAATGCATCAGTTGGACAATGCTTACTACATTCATTGCAATAGGTACAAGCAATTTCATTTGGGTTTAGAAATGGTGTCCCAGCAAGTTTTGCTCCACTTTCAATATTAAATAATTGGATAGTTGTTACAGGGCACACATCCCTACAAATTCCACATCTTGTACAGGAAGTTAAGAACACAATCTCATCTTGGGCACCAGGAGGACGTATAAACGTCCTTTCCTGGTCAATAGTTGGTATAATCATTTGTCCGAAGAGACCAAGAGCTGATTTTAAATTTCCTGTAAGAAATTCTCTTCGATTTAACAACTCTTTCATTGTTGTTAATTAGCCTCCGCTAATGCTTCTTCAGCCTCTTCAAAGTTATAATACACAACGTTTACGCCCAAGACCCCAGGTACCTTTTCCAATTGTTTACCTGTTTGATAGCTTTGATCGATTGATTTTTCCTCTAAGGTAATGACAATCTTCGAACCTTCTACGATATGATGTACTTCCACACCTTGTATATTTTCAATCTTCTTCGCAACTTCGAAAGCCATGCCTTCTTTAGTTAAAATAAGAATACCTGAAATCATCATAAAACTGGTTCCTCCCTTTTTACCGGAAATATCTATGTTAGTTATTATTTTTCGTTAAATGCCGATTTTGTATCATTTTGTGTTGCATGGCATTGAATACATGTATCACGGAAAATCTTTCCCCCTTGTTGGTTATCATAGTAATGTTCAGGAGTTGGTAACGGTGCACCAGTTTCAGGTGTTGCATGACAAACCATACAGCTTTCTTGACGTAACTTTTCCTGCCAGAAGTTTTTGTGGTCAGCCGGTAGCACTGGAGGTGCATTAAGCAATACCATTGTAGCTGCATCTTCACGACCATTAGATTCAAGCTGCGGTACTGTTGCAGCTGCGACCGTATCAGCAGGCGGAGCAGCATCTGTTTTTTCTGTTGCTTTTTGGGATGTACCTGAAGGCGAACAAGCAACAGCAACTATTACGACTAGCAAAAATACTAAAACAAATCCTAATTCTTTTGCTCTCATGATGAACCCCTCCTATGCTTTCACAATCTTCACAGCGCACTTTTTATAGTCCGGCTGCTTAGAAATTGGACAATATGCATCAAGTGTTACTAGATTGATTAATGTTTCTTCAGCAAAGAACGGTACAAAGACTAAGTTTTTAGGTGGTTTTCCACGCCCTTGCATTGTTGCTTTCACTTTACATTCACCGCGTCTAGATACTACCTTCACCCAGTCGCCTTCTTTAATGCCTAACTCTGCTGCAGTTTCAGGGTGAATTTCACAGAATGCCTCCGGTACTGCACGGTGTAATTCAGGTACACGGCGGGTCATAGAACCACTGTGCCAATGCTCTAATACACGACCTGTACATAACCATAATGGATATTCTGCATCAGGAATTTCCGCTGCATCTTCGAACGGACGGAAGAAGACAGATGGACGGTGATCAGCAGATTTATAGAAATCGATATCTTTATATTTACCTTTTTGTTCCACCCCATATTGGTCAAAGCCATCTTCTTGTTTACCATCTTTATAGCGCCAGTTTGTTTCAATCCATTTACCATTAATATTACGAACTGGCCAGCAAATACCATGCTGCTTAAAGTATTCATCATATGGTGCAAGTTGTTTTGCTGACATATGGAGCTTATGACCAGCTTCTTTAGCTTTTGGATTTTGATTTTCATCAGGATTAGAGAAGGAACGATATTCAGCCCATAAGCGACCATTCACTTCATGTTCGTCTTCAAGCATGTCATTCTTATCTTTATCCCAAATGAATCCAAATAACGTATCAAACGCATCTTTATCGCCGATCTTTTTGCCTTCTAAGACACGTTTTGCAACTTGAATCATTGCCCATACATCCCATTTAGCTTCTCCCGGCGGTTCTGTACATTTTTCAAACACGTTCGTACGACGCTCTGCATTACCGAATTGTCCTTCACGTTCAACCCACATAGCTGCAGGGAAAACAACGTTCGCTAATTCAGTAGAACGAGTAGGATATACTTCAGATACTACGATAAAGGCATCAAGAACACCTTTGCCATCTGGGTCATTACCACGGAAACGGTTTAGCTTCGGCATAGTTTGTCCCCAGTTATTAGACATACTCCAAAAGAATTTAATATTACCCTTACCCATCTCACGGAACATTTTAACAGTGTGAAATCCAGGTTTTTCGATTGCATCTAAGTAGCCCTCAGGTAAATTCCAAATTAATTCAGTATAACGACGATGTTCTGGAACATCTACGTTCATATCAGCAGGTAAACGATGACTGAATACGCCAACTTCACGAGCTGTACCACAGGCACTTGGCTGACCTGTTAAGGAAAATGGTCCATTACCAGGTTCACTGATTTTTCCGGTTAATAAGTGGATATCATAAACTAGGTTATTAATCCATGTGCCACGTGTATGCTGATTCATCCCCATTGTCCACAAAGACATGATCTTTTTATTTGGATCAGCAAACTCCTTAGCCAATGCTTCGATGTCGGCAGCTGGTACTCCTGAAATTTCTTCAGCCTTTTCAAGGGTATAATAGCTCACTTTTTCTTTTAATTCTTCAAATGTAATCGACCATGCTTTTGTAGCAGATGCCCCTGGTTCTGTAACATCATAGTCATCTTTTAAAGAATGTCCTAGATTTTCAGTACCTGCTTTAAATTGGCAATGCTCTTCAACGAATTTTTTATCGTATGCTTCATTTTGTATTAAATAATTAATAATAGCATTAGCAATTGCTAAATCCGTTTGTGGTCTAAATACTAAAAGTTTATCAGCTGTTTCTGATGTACGTGACTCGCGTGTTGTCAAATCATAATGTTTAACATTTGTACCGCTTAGTTTGCGGGCAGTTAGACGAGAGTATAGTACTGGATGCATTTCCGCCATATTGGCGCCCCATGTTACAAACACATCTGCTTCATCCAAGTCACGGTAAGAACCCATCGGCTCGTCAGATTGGAATGTTGTCATAAAGCCTGTAACCGCACTTGCCATACAAAGACGGGCATTGGGGTCAATGTTATTACTTAATAGTCCTGCTTTCCAGAACTTAGAAGCAACATAGCCTTCCATGATCGTCTGTTGTCCAGAACCCCAAAATGCGATTGATTTAGGATCCTTTTCCCAGTTTTCTTTCAATTTTTTAGATACTAGTTCTAATGCTTCCTCCCATGATGCTTCACGGAAGCCATCCATTGTACCTTTTTTACTATTATCTTCACGAATTAACGGTTTAGTTAAGCGGTCTTTACCAAAAAGAATTTTTGCAACATAAAATCCTTTAACACAGTTTAGTCCACGGCTTGAACGGTTATCTGGATCCCCTTTTGCTGCAACTACTTTACCATCTTTAATGCCGACTAAAACACCGCAGCCTGTTCCGCAGAAACGGCATATTGTGCTTTTCCACTCTTCCGGCTCTACACTTTCAGCTTGTTGTACAACGGATTCTTCTTTTGGTGCATTCGACTTTTTGGAAGAACATCCAGCTGCGGCAAGCGCTGCTGTAATTGCTGTTGCTTTTAGTAAAGTTCTTCTAGTTAGATTCATTACATAAATCCTCCCTTTTCGCTCTTCTTGAATCATTTGCTCTATATTGTATTTAATGATTCAAATAAAAAAGTTTTAAAATAAACCCTTTGGAGCCCTTGGTTCAACCTTAATGGGTACTGGGTCATTGACTACACAACGCTCCACACAAATTCCACAGCCAACACATTTTTCTGGGTCGATAACAGGAGCGAAAATCGCATGAATATCGTCTCCAGGTCTCAAACGATAATCAATTTTTATCGCTTCATCAATAAAAGGACAAACTCGGTAACAAACTTCACATCTCATCCCTTGATAAGCAATACATGTTTTTTCATCTATTACTGCTACACCCATGTCAACATCCTGTCTTTTTTCAATACCCGAAAGCGCTTCCGTTGGACATGCCGCCACACACGGAAAATCTTCACATAGCATGCATGGATTTTCACGGACATCAAGGTAGGGTGTCCCCATCCCTAGGCCAAAATCCTCCTTGCCCATTTTGATACTGTCATATGGACAAGCTAAGTTACATTTACCACATCTTGTACATAATGCCAGAAACTCATCTTCATCAGCTGCCCCTGGAGGTCTAATTGCTGCCTTGCTGCCAGATTTCATCAAATTTAGTAATTCAAAAGCAGCGAAACCGCCAACTAACACCCTGAGTAGGCTTATACCTCTCATACACACCCCACTCCCAATTGGTAATTCCCTATATCAGAAAGTATATAAAGATAGAGAAATTGCAGTCGTGACCAATTTCACGGGACTACCCCCAAGTTATTGACCATTTTGTGAAAGAACTGAATATTATTTTTACTACCATTTTCATAGTAAAAAAGATGTATATCCCGATAAAATATATTTTTGTAGAAAAATAAAAGGTTGGCCTCTTTAAAGGTCAACCTTTTGTTAGAATAGGATACAAATTTTATCCACCAATATATGACATCTCTATTTTATTCTTGCGTTTCTTTCCTTTTCTTGTATTTTCCAATCTTTCATCTGAGTAACGATCTTTTCGATTCTCCCAAACATCGATCAAGGATTGAAGAAGACTTTCATCACTAAATTCCTGCCTAACCAATGCTCTTAAATCAAACCCTTTTTCAGCAAAAAGACATGTGTATATTTTTCCGTCTGCCGATAGTCGTACCCGCGTACATGAGGAACAAAATGAATCTGTTACTGAAGAAATTACCCCAAATTCTGCAGTAGAGTCTACATAGCGATAACGGCTGGCGACTTCACCATAATAATTAGGATCCAATGGTTCTACCGGGATTTCCTTTGAAATCATCTCGACAATTTCCTTTTTAGAAACAACCTGTGATAAGTCCCAACCATTCGAGTTGCCGACATCCATAAATTCTATAAATCTTAAATTAATATTTTTTTCTTTAAAATATTTAGCCATCGGTAAAATTTGATTGTCATTCAGGCCTTTTTTGACAACCATATTAACCTTAACAAGCAATCCAGCTTCAACAGCTGCATCTATCCCTTTTAAAACTGCATTGACCTTGACATTCCTACCGTTTATCTGACCAAAAAGCTCGTCGGCAAGCGCATCGAGACTTACATTAACTCGGCTTAAACCCGCTTCTTTCAATGCTTGCGCATATTTTGGTAAATAAACACCATTAGTTGTGAGAGCAATATCTTTTATTCCGTCAATTTTATTAAGGCGCTCCACTAAAAGGTGCATGTCCTTTCTAACTAGCGGTTCTCCACCGGTTAATCTTATTTTCTCCACACCAAGTGATGCAAATAGCTTTGATATCCGTTCAATTTCATCAAATGACAGGAGTTCACTCAGTGGAAGAAAAGGATAATTATCTCCGAATAATTCCTTTGGCATGCAGTATGCACATCTAAAATTGCATTGATCTATAACTGAGATTCTTAAATCTCTTAATGGGCGTTTTAATGTATCAACTATTTTATTAGAATTTTTCTTCATGTTTTCACCCCTTACCTCTCATTATCAAAACTCTATCATAATAGTAACAATGTGTAAAAAGAAAAAAAGCCCAAGTTTAAATTCGGGCTATTTTCGTGGGAATTTATTTTCTTTTCGTTTATTATTAACAATTAACATAAGCGCCAAAGGAAGAACGCCAAACATTCTTGTAAGTACCGGATCTTGTTCAGATTTCCTTTTTCTTTTTTTATCTAATCTTTCTTCCTTAGATGTATCTACAAATTTTACAAATTGTTCCGTTACGAATTTTACATAATCATTTGAAGACATCCCTAATCACCATCCCTATATTAATGACTAGTATCTCCAGATTTTTGTTATTTAATCAATTGTTCAATTTCTAACACGACTTCTTCAGGAGTTTTATTCGTTGTATCTACCTTGAAATCTGCTTCATGATAAAAAGGAGATCGTTCTGTAAATATCGAAAGGACATTTTTCTTCTTATCGCCATCTAAAAGTGGCCTAGTTTGGTCACCTGCTAATCTATTCAGGATTTCTTCCGGTTCACAGTGCAAATAAACGACCACGCCATTTTTTTTCATCCAGTCCCGATTTTCTTTTCTTAATATAATACCGCCACCAGTTGTTATAATCATATTTTCAGTCGGCATCATTTCCAGAAACTGATGCTCATATTCCCGGAACTTATTTTCCCCTTCTGTTTCAAAAATGTCCCGAATTGTTTTATTTAGCTTTTCTTCGATCACATGGTCTGTATCAATAACCGGAAGCGACAATTTTTCTGACAGCAACTTCCCAATTGTCGTCTTTCCAGATCCCATAAATCCTGTTAAAAATATCGATTTCATCTACCCTTCCACCCATCTCACTATTTTCTGTGTCTCTATATTAACAATCGCGTTAAAGAGCTGCTTCCTTTGTTTATTTGTTATACAGGTACCCTGAATCAGTATAACTTTAGTTTCTAATAGTTCTATCGTATACTGAATAGAGCCAATTGGATATTCCAGCCTTCCAACTAATTTATCATCCAGCGTTTTACTTTGGACTATATCATTTATATCCTGAATTCCGATTTGCAAAAGGCTTTTCAGATTTTCCAATTCCTCTTCCTCGATGTATAAACGCTGTTCGATTTTGTATATTTCTACTTCAGACAGTAAAAAAAGAGAAAAAAGAAAACAAAACATCATCGTTAGCGGCAGGATAAAGCCTCTTTGATTAAAAATAACATACATTTAGCCACCCCTATAGTATAGTATGAAAAATATAATCGGCGCCATTGATAATCTTTTTTTCGCAACCTTCTTTGCAACCTCAACTGATACGACAACACCATTCGAAACGATTTTATATTGAACGTTATCAACATTCTGTAATAATATTTCATTACCTGCTTCATTTACTTGTCTACGAATATTCGTATTATATTTTTGATAACGAATACGATTGCCATTTTCCATGCTTAGATAAAGAGACCCATCTGAAATAGATAATTCCTTCGCTTGTACAATATCATTCCGTATATGTTCAAAAAACAAATCGACTTTGTACGATGTAGTCGAAATCTCAGTTTTCATAACTTTCATTACGAACGGAAAGAAGGACATTAATACTAAAAATACAGCAAAAGCAAAAAGCATATTTAGCATTGTAAACCCATCTTGCTTGGTTGCAATATTATTTTTTTGCATAGCCACATACTTTTCCTTTCTTATCCCAAGGTACTTCCCAATGGACACAAAGCTTAATTAAAGGAGCTTCTCCATCAAAGGTTAATAAATAAGTCCTTCTTCCATTTACAATCTCTTTTGTAATAGCTTCATATCCATGATCATATAAATAGGACTCCTTCTCATTGTGCAATAAAACCAATGCCTCTTTTTTATAATCAAGAATACTTCGCTCCTCATACGTTTTTATCAAAATCGGTAACATCAGCATAATTGCGACAAGAAAAATAGAGAGGGCCCCAATCACCTCCAAAATGGAAAATCCGTTACAATTTCTCAACATACGTTTGTCCCTTTCCAAATAAAAACACAAATCTATAAGCATCATCATGATGAAAAACATGCATCATTCCGGCTTTTTCAATATTACCATCCCGCCGAAAGATAACCTTTGTTGGTAACGTTTCCAGTTTGATTTTTATATTTTCAGAATACGTCCTATCTACAATGATTTTTTGGTTATAACCATTTGGAGAAATTACATATCGATTGTTTTCCGGGTAAAACCTTATAAAGGCGTCTTTATAATTTCCCATTGCATACATTTGAGAATAGGCAATATCTAGTTGGAGCTGTTTAAAAAAGTATTTAATTTCCAGCTGCTGTAAGAAAGGCTTAACGGACACAGATGTAATCGTAATTACCATTAAAAAAATCGTTAGTACGATCAACATTTCAACCAAAGTATACCCAGCTTGTTTATTTGCCCTATTTCGCTTCATTACATAGTACCGCTTACCATTACGTCCCTGCAGGCGCCGCTGGTGCGGTAACGGAACCGTCTGCAGCCAATTGAACTTGACCACCACCTGGGCATGTATAGGTTTTTATATATTTTTCAGTAATTAGAGTTTCTAAATCAGGCGGAGTTGACCCTTTCTCTATTTCATAAGCTTGAACCTGCGCCCCAACTAACTGAACAAGGGCATCACAGCCTTTCTTTTTAACGGATGAATTATTTTTCGTTACATTAGGAATCGTGATAAGCAGCAATATAGAAATAATCATCAGTACAATCATCATTTCTACTAGCGTAAATCCATTTTGATTTTTCAATTAAAATTCCTCCCCGACAGAATGTTAGATTGTTTGAATCATTCCGTAAATCGGCAGCATGACTGCCATGTACAATAAAATAACAAACAGGCCGATCAATAGCATGATTGCGGGCTGTAGTGTTCGAAGCCAAAATGTAAATGTTTCTTCGAATTCATCAATAATCAAATTGCTATACTCTATAAGTTCACTTGACAAGATTCCATTTGCCTGACCATGAAGAATAACGGTAGCTAATTCTTTGTCGTAGTAGGTTGTATTTTTTAGAATGGCGGCCAATTGGTCACCTTCAAGTAGACAAGCCCTTAACCTTTTCGCCTCCTCATGAAAAAATTTAAATGGCTTTTGCTGTTCAAACACTGTTAATGCTTCATTAATGGACATTCCATTATCCAACAAATTCCCTAGGTGAAACGAAAAAAAGTAAGTATTATATTTCTTAACAACATATCTAACAAATGGAACTTTACAGAGAAAAATATATTGGTCAATAATAGTTCTTTTTCGGTAGATAAAAAAATGGGTAAGGATTATTGCTAAGCATATTGTGAGAAGTATCAATCCGATGACTGGAAGGAAAGATTTTATGTAGATGATAAATGAAATAATCTTAGATTGCGGCAGACTCATCGATTGATATAGTTGAATGAATTGCGGAATCAAAACCTTTTGCATAGCGGCTATGAGCACAACGAGTAGCAATAATAAGAATAATGGATAGCGGATTACCTTTAACGTATTTTTCTTATAAGCTTCTTTCATTTCAAGTATTTTACCGGCATTGAGTAGTCCCTTGGCAAGGTCTCCATACTTTTCAGCAAAATAAATAATACTTAAGCCATCATTGGAAAATTGAAGCGTATGAAAAGAATTGAAAAAAGGGCTACCTTGTTTTAGTTTTATTAAGATAAACTCGAGGTCCTTCTGTTTTTCATCATTCACATACAGCATTAGAAATTCAATAGCTGTTGCAAGGGTATATCCCCTACTAAGCAAATGACCAAGGCGATAAAATAATTTTGCTTGATCTTTAACTTTCCATCTTTTTTTTACTTTCATATCTTAACACCATGACAATCAAAAGGAAGATATCCTAACGCAATTCCTTTTTCGATTAAATCAGTTAGCGTTTTATAGTGGTAATTGCCCGTCAATCCCTTAGCTTCTTTAATAACCTCCTTTAAATTTTCACCATGTAAAATTTCATAAACACATAAACGATTAACCTTCCGCTGTTTTAGACAGTGGATTGAACAAGGTCCATTACAGTAAGGACACTTTAAGTTAACAAGTCTTTGAGAGGTGACACAAATTAAGGTCTGCTCAATATCTTGGATTGAAATACCTAAATCAACCAAACGGTTAATGGCACTTTTGGTGTTTTTTGTATGGAGTGTTGTAAGTACTAGATGTCCAGTCAGACTTGCTCGTACTGCAGCTTTTGCAGTTTCTTCATCGCGGATTTCACCAACCATAATTATATCCGGGTCATGTCTTAATATCGCCTTCAAACCAGTTGCATACGTAATTCCCGCCTTTTCATTCACCTGAACCTGAAGGCAGCCGGTGTCTATTCTTTTTTCGATAGGGTCTTCCAGAGTGATTATGTTGCAGTCTAATGTTTGTTGGACAGCATGAATGAGAGAATATAAAGTCGTAGTTTTGCCTGAGCCGGTCGGCCCTGTTAGGATTATTAATCCTGTTGTACGCAATGCTAATGAGAATAGTATTTTTGTTGCTTGTGGAAAAAGTGAGAGCTCCGTTAAGTGAGAGTCAATATTTTGGGGTAATATTCGTATTACCAAGCTTTCTTGTTGAAGTGTTGGGAGCGTAGACAATCGGAGACTGACCATTCTTTCATCAACAATCATTTGTATCGAACCATTTTGCGGCCGCCTTTTTTCTCCAATATCCATACCTGCAAGAAATTTAAAATGGGATACTAGCTTTTCAAATATCGGAATTGGTATTTTTTCTTTTAGGACCAGTCTGTGTTGAATCCGAAATTGAATGATCGCATCGTGTTGGCGCGGCATAGCATGGATATCTGAAGCATGTAAGAGCAGCGCTTCCTTGAGCAAAGCTTCACCTCTTTCTTCTATAAAGCCCAAACCTATACACCCTCTTTCTATTTTTCATATTTATTTCTATTCGCCATAAGAAGACAAAATCCTTCTTATTTCTTTCATTTTTTTGTTATCTTTAATTTCACCACTAGCGTTTAATATTTGTATATGTTTCGTTTAAATAACGTATAATTCAATTGTGAATATTTTCAAACAAATACCTTTTACTTGCTAGAAACAATTCCAATGTCCATCGAACTATACTATAATGACAGTAATATTAATAGTAATTATGCATAGGGGTGAAAAAGTTGGAACAGACATTAAAAATTACGAATGTACTCTCAGATCCAACACGTTTCTCAATTTATCAATATATAACTAAACATCATAATGAGGTAACAGTTCAGGAAATTGCTGATTCCTTTAATATTCATCCAAACGTAGCAAGACTGCATCTTTCCAAGCTCGAAGATGTTAATATGTTAATTTCCGAAACGAAAAAAACGGGCAAAGGTGGAAGACCTAGCCGCCTATATCGGTTATCTGATGATGTAGTTCAACTTAATTTTCCATTTAGAGATTATCAGCTGCTATCTGAAATCGCAATTGGGACTTTACTATCTCTAGGTGATATTGGTAAACAAGCACTGCTTGAAACAGGAGAGCGTTACGGAAAAGAAATAATTCAAAAGGAATTTAAACGAACAGGATTGGAATTAAACTTTAATGACAAGCTTCATTTACTTAAAGATGCAGCTTCGTTGCTAGGATTTTATCCAGAGTTTGATACAAATCCGGAACAAACAAAGGTTTATTTTAAAATTTTCAATTGTCCATTTAAAGAGGTTGCCGCCCAAGATATTGGGAACATTTGCAAAATGCACTTTGCTTTTCTTGAAGGAATGTTTAAAAGCTTATTTAATAATGCCAAACTTGTTCAAGAAGATAATATGTTCAAAGGTTGTGAATCTTGCAATTATTTAGCTCTTATTCAGGATTAACTTCATTCAGCAAATGTTTTTATGCGACGAGTAATCGCAGGAGCAGAAGCTGAATAAAGTTAAAGCCTCCGGCGAGCCTTGCGATTTTCAAAGGTAGTTTTCCGAGCAAACTCGCGAGTATGGGCACAAATGCGCCAAGGCGCACTTGATTTACGCCACGTTTATACAAAATTTGAGATTTCAGTCATTTACACCACACAATTTGTCCATTATAATAAGTAGAGTAATTATTATCTATGTTTAGCTATGGTGAAGTTTTTTGTAAAGGAGGAGTAGTACATAATGGGTAATATGTATAAAGTTATGGCATTTTGGACTGCAATTTTCAGTATCATGTTCTACCTAGGACACATGCATACAACTTCCCTTTTATTTTTAGGGATTACTGTATTGTTCTTAGCAATAGGATTTTTACAATTATCTGAGCGTATGGGTGTCTACATATTTGCAGCATTTTTAACAGTTTTCTTTATTGGCTTCACATACTGGACAACATTTATGATGCCACTTGGTGGCGGTCATTAAAAAATAAAAAAACGATGCATATTGCATCGTTTTTTTATTTATCTAAAGATTATATAGCAACACATCATCAGTTGTTATATTAGGTAATTCCTTTTTCTGAATCACCACAGTAAAGCTCGCACTGATCCCATCATCTAATAAAAGATTGCGAATAGCCCGATTTTGTTTGCTTACTTCTGAAAAAGGATTTGGATCGTAGTGTTCTTGCAGATACTCTAGTATTCCTCCTCTAAGCAGAAATTGGTATTGCTTTAACATCGCTAAAAATGTTAAGTCAACTTGTTCTCCTTTTTCAATTAAAGTATCCAAATGAATATGAGTCGTTACATCCATATCCCCAGGGTGGAGCAGCGGGTCGCGAATCATTTGATGCTTGTAGAACCCTCTTAGGCTTCCTTCCCGATGAATCGGTTCCATCCATTCCTCTTTCGTATAACCGTAGTCAATCGTGAACATAATCCCTTTTTCAAGCCAAACACTCGATTCATCAAGCCATTTATTCATCGCTATCGGAATTTCCATTCTCTGTCCGTCCCTAAGGGCAATCCCGTTTTTCCTAAGCCAATTCAGAAGTTCTACCCGTTCACAAGGAATTAATACCTCCTTTAATACATCATCTTCAACAGTCACTCTAGCCTCATAGATCTCATTTCCTTTTCTTTGTAACACATCGACTGGAAAAGCATCAAAAAGTTCATTAGAAAGAACGAAGCCTGTGTATTTGCCAATCTTGCCGAACATCTCATCCATCGATTCATATTGACATACTTTCTCGATTTTTTGAATTGTTGATAATTGTTCCCTTCGATGGTACGGGCTCATTTCAATGATATGATAGTTCAACTGGGCAAAAGTAACAGGGTCAATTTTCTCCCATTCATCTAGGATAAAACTCGCAAGACGGCCTGTTCCAGCGCCAATTTCACATATCGTTGGCGGTAAAACATCCTTTTGCACAAGTTGAACAAAAATTCGAGCTAGTACCTTTCCAAATACGCTATGAACATTGCTGTTTGTGTAGAAGTCCCCTTCTTTTCCAATCTTTTTTCTGTCCTTCATATAATAGCCGCCATCTTGGTCATATAAGGCTAGACTGATAAAGTCTGAATATGAAATACTGCCTTTTTCCGAATCCTTGATGCTCTTTTTAATTTTATTAATCAAACACTCCGCCACCTTATCAAATGCTGGATAAAGTTAAAAACCATTTAAGAAAGGATTGTCATTCATTTCATTCATGATCGTAGTTATTGGTCCATGCCCTGGTGCAACTGTAGTTTCTTCAGGAAGCACCAACAGCTTCTCATGAATGCTTTGAATTAATTGGCGATGTGAACCACCCTGTAAATCCGTTCTTCCTATACTTCCTCTGAAAAGTGCATCACCTGAAAACACAATCGATTGTTCTCTTAAATAATAGGATACGCTACCAGGAGAATGACCTGGTGTTTCATAGACCTCAAAACTAAATGGACCAATTGTCAGCTTTCCTTCTTCCTTTACTAGTTGGTCCGCTTTCTTTACGATAATCTCTTCATCAAGTCCAAAATACTTCGAGCCATTTAAGGATGGATTCATCAACCAATCTTGTTCATTCACATGCAAATAAACCGGGCAATGCCATTTTTCCCTCAAGTCATCAACAGCACCAATATGGTCAAAATGAGCATGTGTTAAAAGAATGGCTAATGGGCTAAGTTCTTTTTGCTCCAAATTTCTAACCAATCTTTTCCCTTCACTGCCAGGATCAATGATGATACATTCCTTATTTTCGTTCTCAATTATGTACGCATTTGTTTGAAGTGGACCAAGAGGAAACTGCCTCCATTTTAATTCCATATACGAACCCCCATTTTTCACATTTTCTTAATTTTACACGAAGACTAGTTTTAATACCTATAAAATGCTATGATCAATCATAATATTGACACATACAGATAGATTTTTGTCCTCGACAAAACTACAAAAAAAGATTAAAATATACAAAGAGATGCACTTTTAGTATACATAGTTTGTAGTTTTTATTCAAAAAAATGGGTATATTAATGACAGAACTTTATTGTAAGGGGGTAGAACAGTGGGCTTAGTTATTATCTTCGCATTAGTAGCATTATTATGTCTGGCAGGTACATTCCGCTCTTTAAAACAAAAAGCAATGCTTGCGGTTTTCTTTGCAGGAGCTTCAACGCTAGTTTTTGGGTGGTTTGCTGTAATGACTTTCATCGGTATTCTTGGAGGACATGGCGTCCCAACTGCTCATTAATTTTTTGAGAGCTAAACAAATCTTTTAAGCAAAAAACATCAACAACTGCTATTTTGCAATTGTTGATGTTTTTTTATTTTTAATTTGAAATTAAGTTCGTCATTTGCTGATTAGAAATAGTAATAACCTGTTCCAGCTGTTGACCGATTAAACACCGCTGCCCATCCGGTGATAGCTTAATCGGATAGTTGTTTGGAATTTTCATTAACACTTCCTCTTTTTGATCGTCGATCGATAACGCTGTAAGCTCGTATCCCTCGTTATATTCTGAAATATCCCCTGCCCGTTTCGGTTTCATATAATAAAATATTTTCTTATCTTCATCAAAATCAAAGCTTGGGATCCACCACGCTTCTGAAAAAGTATTTAATATAGGAATATACACCTCCGTTAACTTCTTTCGTGTTTTTGATTCATAAAAAGTATATAATGATTTATTTAAATCGTTATTATCCATAGAGACGGTAATCACTACATCTTTTAGAGTAAAAAGCATAATACAGTTTTTAAGCCACTCCTCTTCCTTCAATGTCTTTAAATTAAATAGAATAAGTGGCGCATCAAGACTAGGTTCATTTTGGTCCCAATTTAAAAACCCGAGTTCATCCCTGCTTGTCCACTGAACAAACGGATTATTGACAGGAATTTCGGTTACGTCCTTCGTACTAATATTAACCTTCAAAAGTTGAAATTCCATATAGGATAAAAATTCAGTAATCACTAATTCATCAGGTTCATATGGATTCCACATAAATTGTAGGTCCTCAATCTTATTATCCCAAGAAAAAACTTCTTTTCCCATTTTATCAAGAATCCGAATATGACTGTCTCCACTTTGTTCTAATGTTTGAACAGCAAATAGGGAATGGGCAGAATTCGCTTGAATTTTAGTAATAAATTCATTTGTTTGATAAAATAAGTTCCGTTTACCCGATAATAAATTATGTAAAAAAAGAGAAGACATCTCTTTTTCACCAACAGAATAGATGACCGTATCTTCGTCATACCATTCATTTATAGAATAAAAGTCTTCATTTTCAGCCATAGCTATGGGCTTAAATGAACTCTTTGAAAAAAACTGTTTTGTAATTATACTTTTTTCTTCGGTAGTTCTTTTGATGTATGATGCATCATTTACCACTCTATTCGGAGTACTACACCCATATAAGAAAAAACATATGATGACTACGAATAATTTCCTCATTTCTTCACCCCAAGAATGGTTTGCATCAGATAGAACATCGTCCATCTGATGACTTTAATTGCTATTTTACTACATATATAATCCTGCTAAAAAAATCCCAATACTTTCATTATATATATCTTTAAATTGCGTAATAGGTAATGGATTTACTCCCTCACCAAGCTCAACGGTGAAGCCTGGCCTTTTCCATTCATAGATAAACCAATCTTTAAAGCCTGAATAACTATCCAAGGTTTGAATCGGCTTATAACCACTTTTCTTCGCAAATTCATTAACAATTGTTTTTGAATATGGCGGCTCCCGGTCGTCAAAGCCCCAATATATTTCCTTGCACTGGGTATGAAAAGCGATAACTCTATCAAAATTACTGTTCATTGTCAATGTCGCCATTGCAATCGTTTCAGGCTCTGATAACGGCCGAAAACCAGGGAAATCTCTAGGCCTAGGTTGCTGTGGTTTTCGTGGCCGTTCGAGTTCCCATTTCGCCGGAAACTGTTTATTTAAATCAACACCATTAATGTTGGCCTTCCAATTAGAAAAATCTGTACTTCCCTCGTTTAAAGCAATTACATACTCACGGGATTGATCATCCTCTGGTAGACCGTTCAATACTAATTCCACACCGTCGGGATTGACCATCGGTACAAGCGATAAGGTTGCATAATGGTATAAAGGTTCAGTTTTTATGCCGGCTAGGCTTGTTTGATTGGTAATCGATAATAAATAATTATTCAATAATGCCATTAACACCGCAGTTGTGATCCATTCATTTGCGTGAAAGGACCCATTCATATGGACCCGCATCTCGCCATTCCCAACAATCACTTCAGGGATTTCTTTATTTTGAACGGAATATCCAATCGTATTTCTTTTCATAAAGGGATAAATTTCCTCTAGCCGCTTTAAATCGGCAATCATTGTTTGGTAGGTGTAGTTTTGCTCACCAATAACAATGGGCTCTGTGACACGAATTGGAATATTAATTTTACTATTTTGGTTAAGATTTGATAGGTCACCATGATTAAGCAAGAGAAGAGCTTCTATATTCATGTTTAATTTGTTTGCTACACTATCAAAGGAATCCTCTTTGGTAATACCATATTCTTTAACAATATATCCCGGGATATTTATTATTTTATCATGTAAAGTATCCTTAACATGTAAATTGGTGTTGGAATCAATAATTAACGAAAGCGGCACATTAAAAAGCTGGCTATAGTACCAAAGTGAATGTTCCGCACGACCTTTAACTTTCATCACTACCTCCTCCTTTATCATTAGAGTATGAGAAGGTAGGAAAAATGTACATCGCCAAATGAAGTTACAGTTTGTTTTTCACAAGCCATGCGGCACCAATGACACCGGCATCGTTTCCAAGAGTTGCAATAGCCAAATCTGCTCCCATCTTAACTCTCGGTAGTGCAAATTGATTAAAATACTTTTGTATTGAATTCAATAGGAGGGAACCCGCCTTTGATACTCCACCACCAATAACAATCCTGCTTGGATTTATCGTATTGGCAATATTGGCAATAGCAAGCCCCAAGTAATAACAGGATGTGTCAACAATTTTTAAGGCATATTCATCTTTTTCAAGAGCTGCCTGTACAATCATTTTGGCTGTTAGTTGACCGGTCTGTTTATACGAAATAAACAAAAGACTTTCCGGGTGATTATCGATTTCTGCAATAGCCTGTTGTACCATTCCTGTTGCTGATGATTTCGTCTCCAAACATCCGTATTTACCACAGTTACATAATATCCCATTTTCTAGGTTCACTGTAATATGCCCTATTTCGCCAGCCATCCCGTTTGTTCCATGAACAATCTCTCCGTTAATAATAATGCCCCCACCGATACCTGTTCCGATTGTAATACAGAGCAGATCTTTTGAACCAATTCCAGCCCCCTTCCACATTTCTCCAATAGCAGCAACATTGGCATCATTATCTATTACGACAGGAAGCATTAATCTTCGTTCAAGTTCTGATTTGATATCTATATCTTTCCATCCTAAATTAATAGCTTCAAAAATAAAGCCGGTTTCCATATTCATAAAAGCCGGGGCACCAATGCCGATTCCTTTTACATTGTTAGTTGTTTGATTGTTTTCATGGAGCTTATGTAAAATTGAACTTGCGATATCAGGGATGATATTTTGACCGTCATTAGTAACATCGGTTGGAATGGACCAACGGTAAACAATATCCCCATCATCGGAAAGAAATGCAAATTTGATGTTGGTTCCTCCTACATCTACCCCAACAAGCCATTTCTCCATTTTACTCATCCTTTACTGATGCTTGTTTTAGTCTTTTCGATTTCTCCCTTTCTATTTCCTGACGAAGTAAAAGCAAAGCCATTTGAAACTCTTTTGTATCAATAAATTGCGATTTGTATAATTCCCGTACTTCATCTTCCATTAATTCTAAGTCTGCAATCCGATCGCCAACATAAATAAAGACACCGAAACGCTTCAATAACTGTTGAATATCATAAATCGTCCTCACAATAAATGCATCTCCTAATTCTATGTACTGCATTAAGTATATTAAAAAAAGATGTGTTTAGCCACCTGAAAACATGAAAGGAGCCACCTCAAAATGAGACAGCCCCTTAGCGATCTGGGTCTTGCGGGTGCAGGATTGTTGGTCTGCGTTTTTTTAATGGAATTGGTGATCGAATTAATACGTCTCTAAAGGCATGCAGTGAAAATGGGATAAACGGCCAAAAATATGGGGTTTGAAATGATTTCATCCTAACCATCATGATGAGCCAAACAGCAACAGCTATGACAAAACCAATAAGTCCAAACCAGCCGGCCATTAGCAAAAATACAATCCGCACTAAACGATTAGCTAAACTCATCTCGTAACTTGGTGTTGCAAATGTCCCAATCGCTGCAACAGAAATATAGAGCACCGTTTCATTTGTAAACAAACCAACTTCAACAGCAACTTGGCCGATCATTAAAGCCGCTACTAAACCGAGTGCTGTTGCAAGTGATGTTGGTGTATGAACAGCCGCCATCCGCAAAATATCAATTCCGAGCTCAGCCAGAAAAATTTGGATAAGTAAAGGGATCTCTCCCGGTTCCTTCACTCCAATAAAACTCAATTGATCTGGGAGGTATTCAGGATGAACAGCGAATAAATACCATAAAGGCAGTAAAAATAATGAAGACCATATTGCCAAGAAACGAATTAACCGTAAATAGGCGCCAACAATCGGCTTTTGTCTATATTCCTCGGCATGCTGGAGATGATGCCAAAAAGTAGTCGGTGCAATCATAACGCTTGGAGATCCATCAATAATAATGATGACATGACCCTCAAAAATATGGGAAGCTGCCGTGTCAGGGCGCTCTGTATAGCGAACAATTGGATATGGGTTCCAATGTCTGCCACCGATGAATTCTTCGATTGTTTTTTCTGCCATCGGCACTCCATCTGTATCTATGTTTGATATAGATTCTTTAATCTCCTTCACTAAGTCAGGATCCGCAATGTCTTCCAGATAGCATATACAAACATCGGTTTTTGATCGTCTACCAACCTGCATATATTCCATCCTTAATGACCGATCACGAACTCTTCTCCTAGTTAAGGACATGTTAAAGACAATCGTTTCAACAAAACCATCCCGTGAACCGCGAACAACCCGTTCTGTATCAGGCTCTTCAGGTCCTCGAACTGGATACGTTCTAGCATCGATGATGATTACTTCAGCAATACCATCTACGACGAGCGCTGTAGGACCCGCCAATACAGTGTCGACAACAACATCCAAATCTTTGTTTTTATCAACTTCTACATAGGGAATATAGGTTTTCAACAATTTATGTAACGGCTCTGGCTCAAGGTCTTCCGGCTTTAGTTTTGCAAGGAATTTTTGCAATAAATGCAAAAGATCATCCTTTGCAAAACCATCAATAAGAAACATTGCCATCTTTCGGCCAGCATATTCGAGATCAATATGAATCACATCAAAGCTTTTACCAGCGCCCAATTGCTCCCTTAAATATTCAATATTGGGTTCAATTTTTGACTGGACGGGGTGCTTTACTTCTTTCTCCTTAGACAATGTATGTCCTCCTCAAACTGGCAATCTTCTAGATTCCATCATTAACCAAATAATGAGGAAACATACATTATTTTATTTTTTCAATTTCCGTTGCCAAAGACTTATAATCCCCTTCATATGGCTTGATTTCCAATGCTTTGTTGATTGAGTCTTTGGCTTTTTCGTAATCTCCCTTGTCTAAATAGAGTAAAGCTAGATTATAATAAGCTTCATGAAAATCATTTTTTTCTTCCACGACGGTCTCAAGTAAAGGGATGGCTTTTTCGTTCTGTCCCAGCTTGATCTCAGTGTAGGACAGCAAAAATAGAATTTCCGGTGGAACTTCCCCATTAGCTTGTACGACTTCAGATAATAATTGATTTGCTTTTTCATAGTTGCCATCTTCTATAAGCTGTTGCGATAATTGGCCAACGACCAACGGATCCTCTTTTTGATCGCTATAATAAAATCCATAAGCCAATGAAGCCCCCAAGATTACCGAAAAAAGCAAGAATGCCGCTACTTGATGAAGCGACTTTTTATGATTCGGTAAATGGACAATGGCTGAGGCTAAAAATCCACCGATAAGACCGCCAATATGAGCACTGTTATCGACCATTGGAACAAGGAAACCAAACGCAAGGTTTATGCCTAACACTACAATAATATTCCATCCCATCGAGCGTAGAAATAGAGAGGGATGGACAACCCCAAAATATAATAATGCACCGAAACAACCGAAAATGGCACCAGATGCACCCGCAGATACTTGTGTTGTAAAGGCAAAGCTTGCTACACCGCCAGTGATGCCTGCGGCAAAATAAAGGATTAGAAAGCGCCATGTCCCATAAATTCTTTCAACAGAAATCCCTAAATAATATAAAGCAAGCGTATTCATTAATAAGTGCAAGAAACCTATATGTAAAAACATTGGTGTGATAAAACGCCACCAATCTCCTTCTAAAATAGCAGGATTGTATTTTGCACCAAACTTAATTAAAGTAGAAAGATCCGTACTGCCTGAACCAACTAATTCAAGAAGCAAAAACATGATTAAATTAATCACTACTAAAACATAGGTTAAAAAAGGTTTTTTAGCGAATAAAAGATCGTTCTCTGCCTTCTTTCTATTCTTTTCTGTTTGTCGTAATCTGTTAATTAATTCTGTCGGGTCTACCATATCTGAAAACCAGCTTTTAACTTCTGGAGAAGGCAGATTCAGAAGTTTAAAAAGCCTTTCTATTTCTTGTTCCCAATTGGTCTGCTCTATTAAAACAATACGAACATTATTTCGGTTGTCGACTCGATACTCCCAGTCATCAACAGGTGGATAGGTTGAAACAAAAATATTATAAAAATCTGCCTTTTTACTATAGGATTGTTGTTTATACAGATCGATCACTCTTGTTACATTTGCCATATCCCGTACTAAATAATTTCCCCAGTTGATGTCATCCCGTACCAGTCGGAGAATATTCTTTTCTCGCCACTCCATGCGTTGCAGCCAAACTTCTCCATGATCATAGAGGTTTATAATACGAAAACGATGCTTGGTGACAAGTTCGTAAACCAAACGCCAATATAAATAATCCTGACTATTAATATTATGCAATCCCCCACCTTCTTTCGATTAATTCAATTAAATATTTACTTCTTCTTCGTAATGATCTTACCGATTTCCTCATATGACATCGAACTGTTAAGTTTGTACGTTCCAACTTGTATTGACCTTGTCCAATCTTTCTTTGTTAAAAATTGTTCGAATTCCCTACCGCTATCAACGATTCCGGCATTCTCCAGCAAATTCGCAATCTGAATACTGTCCATGCCGCTTTTCACTGTCAAAGTAAAGATTTTCTTTTCTACTTCTGGCGATGGCGGGATAGGCACTGTTTCCTTTTGCTCAGGCAGTTTTGGTTCCGATGCTTTTTGAGTTTGATTTTTTATCGCTTCGAATTCTTTACTTTTAGCTACCAATTCGTCATAGGTTTGCTCTGAAATTGAAATATACCCATTATTATTCAAGTATGCCTGTACCTCTTCGCTTGTTAGCGTATCGTTCTCTACTATTTTTTGTTCCCGTTTATTAAATGGTTGAAAATAATAGACAGCTGTAAAAATCGAAGTAGCGATAATCATTCCCGAAGCAAAGCTTTTTAAAGAATTATTTGCCATTCGTTTCATACCTTTCGTTTAAAGGGACCGTATAGCTTTCATTTCCTAATAATTCTTCCTCTAGCACTTTCATTTTTTTCTTCAATTGATAGTTTTCCTGCATAACGATCATTGTTAAATTCTCAACCTGATTTTCGAGTTCTTTATATTTGTCCTTTTTGAAAAAAGATAGGGCCAATAAAACAATTGAAAAAGAGAAAAGCCCTATGATGGCCGACTCTACAGATATCATTAACTGGTCACCCCAATTCAAGATTGCTTTTATATACCTAATACATTATAGCTTTTTTTGTAGTAATTTGCTAAATATACGATAAAAAAATTAAATGCTATTGTCGAAACTCAAAAAATTAAAATTTTTCTTTATTTTTTTATATTGTTATATCAACCGTTCGAAGTTTTCGACAAAATCACCTCGTTGTAGTCGTTATCACAACGGTGATATCATTACAGTAATAATAAAAAAGATAGATTGTGGACTGCATGAGTAAGCGATTTCAAAGATTTAGCAATGATTTTTTTTAGACAAAAATAAACTTAAGGATGTTATATATGATAAAATCAAAATTTATGAATAGGAACAATGTTGGGATATGGAGTAAAGCGAATGGGATTGAGTGGGGAACAGAGTTATTTTGGAACGTTAACTCCAAAACAAATCAATACCAAATCCCGAGTTATGCACATGCTTTAAGCAATAAGCATTCATTACAATTGGAATTCGAGGATTTTATTCATCCAAGCCGTAGTATTTTATTAAAAAAAGTAACTTTATCCAATGAATCGAAAGAAAAACAGGATTTAACTTTATTTTTCCATCAGGATTTTGAACATCAGAATGGAACAGCTTTTTTTAGCTTAAGTAACCGTACTCTTTATCATGAATATGATGGAAGCTATATGTTGTTTAATGGTCTTGTTGATAATAAAGGCATTTCACAATATACAACATGGCAAAAAAATGATTTCCAAAATAAAGACATCGTTAATTTCGTAAACGGTAGCCTTTTTTACAATCCGATTTCTTCAGGCAGAGTTAACAGTGCCTTTGCTCTAGAAACAACAGTGTTGCCATATGAAATAAAGCAAGGGTATTATTGGATGGTCTTTGGAGACAATTTAAATGAAATCAATTATTTAAATAATCTCGTTAAAAGCAATCCTGAATGGCTCATAAGGGAATTTATTGAAAATGGCTTTAGCGATGAAAGAATTATCCCTCTAAGCAAATAAGGGTTGAACATTTTGTTTATATTTGTTATTATATTTGAGTCTGAGTAATCGACGAAAGATAATAATAGTATATGAACTTATGTAATGAAAGTTTGGAGGGATATACATGCGCGTTAACGTAACTTTAGCTTGCACAGAAAGCGGACATCGTAACTATATTACAACAAAAAACAAGCGTAACAATACTGAACGTATTGAGCTAAAAAAATATTGTCCATCTTGCAAAACTCACACAGTTCACCGTGAAACAAAATAAAACAGTAGGGATATTATTCCTACTGTTTTTTTTATACTATCCAGTGTTAAGAGGTGATATGTTATGGATAAAAGACAAATAAGAAAAGACATTAAAGAAAAGTTACAAGCCGTTCCACCGGATGTTTTAAAAAAATGGTCTTCTAATATAGCAGCTAACCTATTCAATACAGATGATTGGAAACAGGCTGATACCATCGCCATTACAATTTCACGGGGTACAGAGGTAGATACAAAAGCAATCATTGAAAAGGGTTGGGAAGAAAGAAAACAGATGGTCGTCCCCAAATGTGAACCAGCCACGAAAGGAATGACATTTCGTGTATTGGAAAGCTTTGATCAATTAGAGGTTGTATACTATGGTCTATTGGAACCGAAGGAAAACGAAACGAAAGCCGTTTCACCTAGTAAAATTAAATTAATAGTAGTACCAGGCCTTGGCTTTAATCAAAATGGATATCGGGTAGGTTTTGGCGGAGGGTATTATGACCGTTTTTTAAGCGAATATAACGGAAGAAAAGCAGCTCTTGCCTTTCAAGAAGTCCAATTAGTTGATGAACTTCCGATAGAGGAACATGATGTTCCAGTTAATCTCATAGTTACAAATAAGCAGGTTATCTTATGTCGATAATTTCCAATGGTATTGTCTTATTTATACTTGTTGTGATTGCAGCAATATCGGGTTACAAGTTAAGAGCGCTGACATTATCAGGGGCCATTGCAACAATCATCGTTGGTCTGGCAACCTTGCTAGCATTCGGTGCCCAAGGTTTATTGTTAATGGGTACTTTTTTCGTAACCTCGAATTTTTGGAGCAAGTTTAAAGCAGATAAGAAAAAATCCGTAGAGGATAAAATAAAAAAAAGCGGTGCCCGTGATGCTGTTCAAGTTATTGCTAACGGTGGTGTTCCGGGTATAATAAGTTTGCTTTTTCTTCTTTTTCAAGAAAATTTCTTATTGTATATGTTTATTAGTTCATTGGCAACAGCAAATTCAGATACATGGGCATCTGAAATTGGTTCAATCAGCAAAAGTAAACCTGTCCATATTTTATCGTTTAGCAAGGTTGATGCCGGTACATCCGGTGCCATGTCTTTCTTAGGTACCATATCAGCGTTATGTGGTGCATTTTTAATAGGAATCATTAGCCATTATTTATGGAATGAGGTAACATTTCAATTAGGATTAGCTATCGGTATTGTTGGATTTATTGGCAACTTAATCGATACTTTATTAGGAGCAACCGTCCAAGTTACATATACCTGTCCGAATTGCGGATTAAACACAGAAAAAACGAACCATTGTGGGCAAAGTACGATGTATAAAAGTGGATATCGTTTTTTAAATAATGATACGGTAAACTTTTTATCTATTGCGTTAGGTTCGCTACTCATACTACTTTTTACCATGTAATGGAGTGTTGATAATGACCGATTTTACAAGATATTCAAGGCAAATGTTATTTTCGCCAATTGGTGAAGATGGACAAAAAAAACTTACTAACAGTTCAGTTTTAATAGTCGGAATGGGGGCACTAGGTACAGCGCTAGCCAATCATCTAGTTAGGGCTGGTATTGGTCATATACGCTTTATTGACCGCGACTATGTGGAAAGAAGCAATCTTCAACGGCAAATGCTGTTTGATGAAGATGATGTTACTGGTGCTCTTCCAAAAGCAATCGCAGCTAAAAATAAGCTAACAAAGATAAATTCAGACATAAAAATCGAAGCCATCGTGGGTGATGCTTCCCCTAAAAATATTGATGAATTAATCAACGGAATGGATATAGTTCTAGATGGTACAGACAATTTTCAAACAAGATTTTTATTAAATGACGCCTGTTTTAAGTATGGGATTCCTTTTGTTTATGGTGGAGCAGTAAGTTCAAGAGGAATGTCGGCGATCTTTGTACCAAATGAAACACCATGCTTGCGCTGCTTTATCACATCCACTGATCAAGGTGGCCAAACTTGTGATACGATTGGAGTTATTTCACCAATCGTTGATATTGTCGCCTCCCTGCAAGTAGTTGAAGTGATAAAGTTCCTAGTCGGCGATGTAAAAAATCGCAGGAAAAGTCTTTTAACGCTCGATATTTGGAACAACTATCATTACGATATGAAATTTTCAACACCTAAAACAGACTGTCCGACATGTCAGAAGAAAGAATATCCTGCCTTAAATTTAGCCGAGAAGGATATAATAACAGTGTTGTGCGGTAGAGAGACTGTACAAATCCAGGCGAAGCAGGGATTTAATTTAGATGTTTGGGCAGACCGTCTTAAACCTATCGGGAAAGTTCAGAAAACCCCATTTTTATTAAAAGTAGAGTTGCCGGAAGGAGAACGTCTTGTCTTATTTCCGGATGGACGTACGCTCGTTCAAGGTACAGAAGACCAGGTCAGAGCAAAAACATTATATTCAAGGTATATCGGCCTTTAATTCTTGGAATTCTAATTAGCAGGAGGGATAATACATGCAAAATTCCTTGTTGCGAATACTTATTTTGGGAATAGCCTCGCTTTTTGTTTATCGTTACCGCTTTAATTTAATGAATATACTTATGGGCCAGCCAGGGCTTAGAAAATTTGCCGTAAGATCTTTTATGAAAATACCATTTGTTCGAGACCGAATGGTCGGCCAGATGTTGCGGTTTCAATAAATAGTAAAAGGGCTGTCCAAAAAGTCATTAAAAAGTGACTTTTTGGACAGCCCCACCATTAATTATTTAATTCATATCGAATCCCTTTTACGATATAAAACACACCTTCAGATATATTGGTTGCATAGTCGCCAATGCGCTCGATATATCTAGCAATAAATGATAATTGGGTAATTTGCATGAAATCCTGTTTCGTTTCGTCTGATAATTGTAAATATGTTTTGATCGTTTCACCGTATAATTTATCGATTTCGTCATCCATATCAGCTATCTTTTTAGCGAGTACAACGTCCTCTTCGATAAAGGCTTTAAATGAAAGGGACAACATTTCTTTTGCTATTCTAGACATTTTAAGCAAGGAGTCAACGGGTACTTTATGATCAGTCTCGCCGATTCTAATGACTGATTTGGCAATGTTTACAGCATAATCAGCGACTCTTTCCAAATCAGATGCAATCTTAATGGCAACGATAATTCGTCGTAAATCAACAGCGACTGGGGCTTCCCTTGCAATTAAAATAATAGCTAAATCATTAATTTCCTCTTCTATATGGTCAATGTAAGAATCTTCATCGATAACTTGAATGGCACTTTCTATATCCTTATTTTCCATGGCAGTTATTGACTTTACAAATGCATTCTCAGCAAGACCTCCAAGTTCAAGCACTTTTTCATTTAGCTGTTTTAATTTCAAATCAAAATTTTCTCTTAAGGACATATATTTCCCCTCTTTTCTCTTTATTTTTTTGCCTTAGCCAAAACGACCCGTAATGTAGTCTTCTGTTCGTTTATCCTTTGGTTTTGAGAAAATCTGGTCTGTTGGTTCATATTCGATGACTTCCCCGCTAAGGAAAAATGCAGTCCGATCGGAAATACGAGCAGCTTGTTGCATGTTGTGTGTTACAATAACTATGCTGTAGTTTTGTTTTAATTCCTGACATAACTCTTCCACTTTTAATGTAGAAATCGGGTCCAAAGCTGATGTTGGTTCATCCATTAAAATAACATCCGGTTCAATTGCTAGGCATCTTGCAATACAAATCCGCTGCTGCTGTCCTCCTGATAGTCCGTAAGCATTTTCATGAAGTCTGTCCTTTACTTCATCCCATATTGCTGCACCGCGTAAGCTTTTTTCAACTATTTCATCGATTATTCGTCGGTCACGAATTCCATGGATTCTTGGGCCGTATGCAATGTTGTCGTATATGGATTTTGGAAATGGGTTTGGCTTTTGAAATACCATTCCAACCCTTGTCCTTAGTTCTTCAACTTCATATGATTTATCGAAAATATTTTTGCCTCGATATAAAATTTCTCCAGAGGTTCTCACGATAGGAATCATTTCAACCATGCGGTTTAAGGTTTTTATATAAGTTGATTTACCACACCCTGATGGACCGATAATCGCAGTTACTTCATTTTCATAGATCGGCAAATTTATTTCTTTTAACGCATGGTCATCACCATACCAAAGATTTAAGTCCTTTGTTTCAAAAACAAGATTTTTAACGGAACTCATTTTGTTGCTCCTCCTAATATCTTTTTTGGAATTTATTTCGGATAATGATCGCAATTGAATTCATTACAAACAGTACGAGCAACAGAACAACAATTGTTGCTGCAGCTAGATTAGCATATTCGGCTGTTAAAACTGAATCAACTGTCCAATAATAGATTTGCATCGGAAGTGCTGTAAAGTCGTCCATAATATGATCTGGTACCGGCATAATTAAAGCCGGAATCCCTAAAACTACTAATGGAGCCGTTTCGCCAATCGCTCTTGAAAGGGCTAGAATCACGCCTGTCAATATCCCAGGAAGTGCGGCAGGCAAAACAATATTTTTTGTTGTTTGCCATTTTGTCGCACCCATCCCGTAAGACGCTTCCCGTAAAAACCCGGGCACTGCGCGGATGGCCTCCTGGCTGGCAACAACGACAATGGGGAGCACTAGAAGGGACATTGTAAGTCCTCCTGCTAAAATACTAGATCCTAAATTAAACATTCTGCCAAATACCGTTAACCCTAAAAGACCAAAGATAACAGACGGAACACCAGCTAAGTTAGATATATTCATTTGAATAAAAGCTTGAAATTTACCACGCTTTGCATACTCCTCTAAATAGATCGCCGTACCAATACCTAAAAACATCGTAATTGGCGCAACGACAGCCATTAACCATAACGTTCCGGCAATGACCCCCTTAATCCCAGCTCTGTCTGCAGACATTGATAATTTACTCGTAAGAAACTGCCAGTCTAACCAGCCGATACTATCGACTGCAACCCGGTAGATTAATATTCCTAAAACAAACAGAGAAAATAATGTAGAAAGTAAAAAGATATTTTTAATCAATTTATTTTTTAAAATCCGATATTTCATCTTAATATTCCTCCCTGAACTTACGGGAAATAAACTGTGCTAATAAATTCATTAACAACGTAAAGGCAAACAAAGTGATCCCAACCGCATATAAGCTATGATAGCCGACTGTTCCACTACCCGCGTCACCGCTTGTAAATTCCACAATATAAGCAGTCATGGTTTGCATAGGTTGTGTAATATCAAATGTGAAAACCTTATTTGATCCACTCGCAATCGCGACAATCATCGTTTCGCCAATTGCTCGTGAAATGGCTAAAACAAATGATGCAATGATCCCGGAAATAGCCGCTGGAATAACAACTTTCATTGTTACTTCAAATTTCGTAGCACCTAATGCAAGCGCCCCCTCTCTCATTGCATTCGGAACGGCACTCATCGCATCTTCGGAAAGAGAAGCAACTAATGGTATAATCATGATTCCCATGACAATGCCTGGACTCAATGCGTTAACAGGCTCTAATGTAGGAATTACTTGCCTTAGAAGAGGAGTAACAAATGTAAAGGCAAAAAAACCATAAACAATAGTTGGGATGCCTGCCAATATTTCAATCAATGGTTTAAGCTGCCTTCTTACTTTTTCGGAAGCATACTCACTTAAATAAATGGCAGCTGTTAATCCGATCGGGATTGCAACTAACATCGCGATCAAGGTTGTAATCAGCGTTCCATTAATTAATGGAAGAATACCAAACGATGGATCTTTAGCCAGTGGTGCTAATTTCGTACTTGTAAAAAACTCGATCAAAGATACTTCTTTAAAGAAAAGAACGGCTTCAACAATTAATGTAAACACAATCCCAATTGTCGTAAGTATAGAAATAGATGCAATTAAAAACAATATAATAGGTACAGACTTTTCAATTAGCCTGTTCTTCCCCCTACTTTTGCTATTTTCTATCAGTTCTTTAACATTAACAGTTTTTTGCATGAAAACTGCTCCTCTCTTACATAATACCTGTGGATCTCTCATACAATATTTACTTTAATGTTTTTGTATTAATCTTGTTTAAACAGAATGTAAAGGTATTGTAAAACAATGTTAAACAATGTAAAGTCAAGGAAAGCAAAAGCGCCCGTTCATCAACGTATAAACTGAAGCTAGACAGGCAAAAAAAAATAGAACACAATATCTGTGTTCTTAAATAGGTGATCCCCCCTCTCCATCCGTCAACCTTCTAGACGGCATGCGGGAGTATACCTTTTCTTTCATTTCATTAGGATTTTCACTTTTCACATCAATCCCTTTGAAGAAAAAGTAAATAATTAAATGTCCTGCCCCAGTAATAGCCAGTACTATCGGAATTCCACTTTCTTCATTAATAAATGTAACGAAAACTAAAAATAGTAATATTGATACTACTCGACCGCTATTTAAATATAATTCACGAACAACGATATACTCAATCCTCATATCAGCTGCTTTCCAGGCCTTACCGATAACATCATAAGTGATTGACATATAGGGCACTAACAATATCGGATAAGCTATGGCAATTACAACAGCGTACATAATCAAGCGCTGGAAGGAAAGATCAAAAATAATGAGAAATACACTGCCATACAACATCAAACCTCCTATAAGAATTGTTTTTAAGCGATGGGCAGGTTTTATGAATTTAGTAGCAAGAAAATAAAAGACGAACGCAATCCCGGAGTTTACAAGCCCAAATGTTCCAATGGCAAGCTCACTGTTAGTCGTAATATAAACCCAAAGAGAGATGACAAACAAAAAGGAACCTTCACGCAAACCTTGAAAAAAACTTGCATGTAAAATTCGTTGCCAGTTAGGATTATTTTTTCGTTCTTGTAATATGCGCTTGAATGAATAGGTTCCATGCGCGGGCCGTCTTTTAATGAGCAAGCTTAGAAGAACGGCACCAACAAATAAACCTAATGAAATACTAAAAATAGTCGTATAACCTGTGAATGCTTGTAAGCTAGAGATAATCCAACCTGCTAAAATAGGACCAATCATACCTGTTAAAGAAGTTAACACTCCAAAAAAGCCATTAAAAAAATCCCGCGTTTCTGGTTCTGTAATCTCAAATGTTAAAACATTAAATGCCAGCCAATAAAAACCATAGCCAATTCCTAAGAGACCACCCAGTAAAAGTAAAAAGCCAGCTGCATTATCTCCACTTACAAGAACAGTTAAATAAAAAAATGATAAAAATATAACACCTAATCTCAATACGATAATCCGGTCAATTTTTTTTGCCCATTTTCCAGCAAGAATAAATGTAAGCGGCTGCATTACAACTACAGCCAAATTGTATAGAGCAATATCCGTAAATTCACCCGATTGCTTCCATATATAAATATTCACAAATGTGTTTGACAAAGCAATACTTAATGAATACAACCCACCAATTAATAGCAAGAAAACTATTTCCTTATTTACTTCTTCATGTCCTGTAATCTTTTGTAAAAATCGGTTCATTGCTGACTCCCCTTTATGTACTAGCAATTATTGTTCCTTAGTTAGGATAGAGATATGCAAATAATTTATTTGGCCAGTAATATTGGACATTCCTGCCATGGTACGGTATGATAAATGTCTAAAGTTTTTGACAAACGAGGTAATGAATTTGAAAAATATTATTAAAGTGTTGAGAAAAAAATTAGGAATTACCCAAGAAACTCTTGCTAAAGAATGTGGAGTCGTGAGGCAAACGATTAATTGTATTGAAAATGATAAGTATGATCCTACTCTTGAAGTAGCATTTAAAATTGCAAAAGTTCTAAATAGAAAAGTGGACGAGGTGTTTATATATGAGTAAGTTTGGCGCGGAATACATAATTACAATGAATGATATAGTTAGAGAAGGTGCTGCAATATTACGTAAAAAAACCCAAGAAGTTGACCTTCCTGTTTCAAGTGAAGATAAAGATGCTTTGCTATGCATGCTTCAATATTTAAAAAACAGCCAAGATCCAAATATCTCAAAAAAATATAAACTTCGCCCTGGAGTAGGGTTATCTGCAAATCAAATTGGGCTTGATAAACGTATGTTTGCAGCACTTTTTGATGATAAAGATAAAGAATATATGTTAATTAATCCAAAAATTATTAGTCATTCTCTTAATATGATTTATCTACCTGAAGGAGAAGGTTGCCTTTCGGTTGATAGGGAAGTGGAGGGATTAGTTCCGAGATATGAGAGAATTAAAGTAAAAGCATATGACATAACTGGGCAAGAAGTGATTTTGAAATTTAAAGGATATTATTCCATCGTTATCCAACATGAAATCGATCATTTAGATGGCATCATGTTTTATGACAGGATAAATAAAGAAAATCCATTTAAACTACCAGATAATGTTCCAATTGAAAGTTTGTATTAATTCAATTGAAAAAGCTGCCCCATTTTTTAGGGACAGCTTTCTCATTATTTTTATAGTTCACCAAGTTTTATCTGCTTACTTTTATTATCTAAGCGTTTCTGCCACATTATCGTCACTAACATTGTCAGGACTAGAAAAATAAGGCCCATAATAAATGGATAAATAATATTGACATCATATAACAGCCCAGCAAGGGTGGGTCCTAAAATATTCCCGATACTCATGTAAGCATTATTCATGCCCATAGCAAAGCCTTGTTCATTACCAGCCATTTTAGAGATAAGTGTATTTAGAACAGGACGAAGAATGGAAGTAGCAAGAAAAATTAAAAGTGTAATTCCAAAGAAAAGTATATAGCTAGATGCAAAGAGTGAAAGAAGAAACCCAATTGTTGTTACTCCTATAAAGATATTTAAGACAACTACTTCTCCAAAGCGGCTAACGATACGATCAACGACAAAAAGCTGAGCTATGACGCTTACAATTCCCGTAGATGTAACCATTATCGCAATTTCTTGTGGAGTTGCACCAAATTGATTATCGACAAAAAGACCAAGAACGGATTCGTATGCCATTAAACCGAAACTCATTACAAGCGTAATAATAAGAGGGATAAAATAAGGCATTTTCACGGAGCGAACCATCTTTCTACCCATTGATTCATCATCTGTAGATAAATCCTTTGATTCAGTTGTGCTACTTTCCTTAAGGATAAAGATAGAAAATAATACAGCAACTAGTGATACAAGTGCAGATATTAATAACGGCATCTTCAATCCAAAATCCGCTAAAAAGCCACCTATCCCTGGTCCAATGACAATTCCTAGAGACATAGCTGCTGATATTAAGCTATTACCTTTTGCTCGTTGATCCACCGTAGTAATATCTGCTATATAGGCAAAAATAGCAGGTATGAGCAATGCAGCTCCAATACCGCCAATGACACGTGATACATAAAGCCACCAAATTGAATTAAAGCCGTAAAACACAAACATGGAAATCGTCAAACCTATCAATCCATAAATAATCATCTTCCTACGCCCATATTGATCAGCCCATTTTCCCGCAATCGGAGAAAAGATTAATTGCGCTCCTGCAAATAGAGCAATCATTAATCCCGCGGCAGTACCACCTTGGTTGATGGACTCTAAATACGCTGGCAAAATAGGGATAATAATCCCGAAGCTTCCAATGGCGATGAACATATTAATCATCAATACTATTATCTTTTTCCGCTGTTCTACATTCAAAATTACTCACCTCTTTTTCTTCCAAAAAAACAATTCTATAATGATAGCAAACAATTGTCAATGATACTTCAAAACAAACCAATTCCAAAAAGAGTTGACATACGTCATTCGATTGACAAAAATAATTCTTTGTGTAGGCAAAAAAGCAGGTGTATACCGATTACTAAAAGGTGCTGTAACTGAAGTCGCAAAGCTATTAGATAGTAGTGAAGCAACTATTTATCGCTATATCAATGAAGTTGAACAAATGGAAACTAAAGAGTAAATAAAAGCAAGCACTTATATATAAAATCTTAATGGCACTTCTTAATACTTATTATTGTCTGTGATAAGTACTTTTCATAAGAATATCTAAGCTTTCCTTATCAATCCATTGGTAGTGAAGGGCAAAATCATTTCTATATTTTTTAGGACATTTTCCCTCGATACACTGATTGAAAATTAGATTCTTTCTGCAAGTCATATCATGCAATCATTCGGATTTGAGTTTTTGTAAAAAAGCCTAATTTCTCAGTTAAAATTGAGAAATTAGGCTTTTTTGTTCTAAAGTTTTATCTTCTTTTTTTCCTATTTTGTTCTTTTAGGAATTTTCTAGCATTTTTCATGCCACCCATGCCACTAAACATTTCATTTATCTTTTCTTTTTCAATCATTTTAGAATTCAAGCCATCATACTTAGTTTCCCTGCCAAGTTTTCTGTAACTCTCTAGCCTTTCTGCCGACAAAATACCATCTTTAATCGCTTTTTGCACAACACAGTTGGGCTCACTTTGATGGGTACAATCGTTAAAACGGCAATTAGAAGCAAGCTCGGTAATATCAGCAAACGATTTCGTTAAATCAGCGCTAATAATTCCAAGCTCCCTCATTCCCGGAGTGTCTATAACAACACCTAAATTCGGCAACATAATCAGTTCACGTCTTGTAGTAGTATGTCTGCCCTTATCATCATTTCTTATCTCTTTTGTTTCTAATATAGTTTGACCGAGAAGACGATTAATTAAGGATGATTTCCCAACTCCAGATGAGCCAATAAGGGCTATTGTTCGACCACTAAAAAGATAGCTTTTTAATGGTTGATATCCATCATCAGAAATACTTGTTGTAACAAGCACATCTATACCAAATGCGATAGATGATATTTCGTTAAGTCTTACCTCTACTTCCTGACATAGATCGGATTTTGTAAGCACAATAACTGGTGTTGCACCGCTATCCCAAGCGATAGAAAGGTAGCGCTCTAACCTTCGAAGATTAAAATCATTGTTCAGTGACATACAAATAAAAACTGTATCAATGTTAGCAGCAACAACTTGAGTATCATTTGTAGAACCTGCTACTTTACGTGCAAAAACACTTTTACGTGTTAGTACATGGTGAATAATACCGTTGCCATCTGAGTTGTCCACTCGGTCAACCATTACAAAATCTCCAACAGCAGGATATTCAGACAGTTCAATTACACTGTGGCGAAGCTTTCCAGAAATATTAGCTTTAATCTCACCTTTTTCCGTTAAAACCTTATACAGATTTTTAGATTGGGATGAAATTCGGCCAATATAAAAACCTTTATATTGATTGGCTTCCAGTATAAACCTTTCAGTTAGCCCTATATTTTTCATATCAATTTTATTCAACTTGATTGCCTCCTAAAGTTTAGATTATAACCTTTGGGAGGTTTATGCCTGTGAATTATTGTGCACATACCTCCCCAATTGCTACAATCTCAAGCTCTTGCTTGCTACGCATAAAAAAACATCCCCTTTCTACCATTAATTAGATTTCACTATACCATAGTTTATGGAGTTTTTCCCGCTTCGAATTAATTAAGATTACATATTATGTATTTGAACGTCCCTTTTCGAAAAACCAGACGCAAAATAAACGAGTTACGAAAAACGAAAGACATATTGTTAGCAAAGTAATATACCATTCCCAGTGTATGTATTCAATGAGATCGGTATATTTTTCGATAATGACTTCAACCAAAGTCAACAAAGAGCCTACTCCAACATAATAACCCAATTGAATAAGAGCACTTCGATCATTGGGATACCATACATTAAAGGCGGAACATACGACTGGAAAAGCATAATATTCAAACGTGAAACTCGTCCGATTGATAGTAGTAAACAAACGAATAGGATATTTAAGAAGACCCAACTCTACAACCACCAAACCTATAAGAAAGGTAATAATCTGTGTGAACAAAAACGCCACTACCGCAAGTCGAAGTTTATTTTTGGGTATGAAGAAAACAATTCCTGTTGCCACTGCGTACACCGATAGCAAGATCCACCATTCAATTCTCATTTTGTACTCCATATCTCTGCTCGAAACAGGGCTTTGTCCTTAAAGAACCAATTACAGCAGACTTGACTCACGAAAAAGAGAAGCCAAATGTAAATCCACATCCCCCACCATGACAGTAATCCATATTCTAATAAATCTGTAAATCTCTCGATAACAACATCAAACAACGTGATAATAGAGACCCAAACAAAAAAGTATGTAATTCTAGACCATAGACTGCCCTTTGCTCTCTTATTGACGTAAAATATTGAAAACAATACTGGATAGAAAAAATAATTAATTGTTAGGGGGAGATCTGTCGCTTTCGGCAACACCCGCACAGGTGCACTTAATAAGCCAAATTGAAAAGAGGGCATATCGCAAAGCCAGACGATTGCTTGAAACATTAAGAATGCTAAGAATCCCTTGCGCCATTCTTTGTGTGGAATAAACAAAATAAAGCCAAGAAAACCGAACAGCCACATTGCTACAAGGATCAAACACTCCATCAGCATGTTTCAGAAATCCCTCCCAATAAACTACTTATTATTTATGGCATTAAAAGTATTTTCAGTATTCTCCAATCATATTCAATAATGTCGATAAAAAAATATAAAATCTGGTCTTGCCAAAAAAAGAAGGTATGCGAATTCATATTCGAATTTGCATACCTTTTGTTTTGTGTATTTTTATTATTATTTTGCAGCGTTATAGCGTTTTGTAACTTCTTCCCAATTTATTACGTTCCAGAATGCACTTACGTAGTCGGGACGACGGTTTTGGTAGTTTAAGTAATAAGCATGCTCCCAAACATCTAGACCAAGAATTGGCGTTTTGCCTTCCATTAATGGAGAATCTTGGTTTGGTGTGCTAGTCACTTCAAGCTGTCCATTGTTAACTGCTAACCAAGCCCAACCTGAACCAAAACGGGTTGTAGCTGCTTTAGCGAACTCTTCTTTAAAAGCATCAAAGCTACCAAATTTTTGAGCGATTGCGTCAGCAAGTTCACCAGTTGGTGCGCCACCACCATTTGGACTCATAACAGTCCAGAATAATGAATGGTTAGCATGACCACCACCGTTATTGCGAACTGCAGTACGTGCTGCTTCAGGAACAGCATCAAGGTTTGAAATAACTTCTTCAACAGATTTGCTTAAAAGCTCGTCATTTCCTTCAAGTGCGTTATTTAAGTTTGTTACATAAGTATTGTGGTGTTTCGTATGATGGATTTCCATAGTTCTAGCATCAACATGTGGTTCTAATGCATCATATGCATAAGGTAATTGTGGTAATTCAAATTTAGCCATAATAAAATCTCCTCCTAGTTAATTATGTAGATGTTAATTTTTGGATTTTTATACTTTTTTGTTTCAAAAGTATCTTTCGCTCTTACATTAACACTTATTCCACACTTTTTCAAATTTAAAACCTCAAAATTTTACATAACAACATAATTTTTTCCAACCAAGCCATTATTTATTCAAAATAAAAACACCCTTATAAAGGATGTTTTTTAGAGTGGCTCGAGACAGAATCGAACTGCCGACACGAGGATTTTCAGTCCTCTGCTCTACCGACTGAGCTATCGAGCCATAGTTATGTATTTGGTTGCGGGGGCAGGATTTGAACCTACGACCTTCGGGTTATGAGCCCGACGAGCTACCAGACTGCTCCACCCCGCGATGGTAAAAAATATATAATATTGTGCTTCCTTCAAAGTTTGCATAGAAACGACTGTCCCTTTGTCGTCCCGACCTCAGAAAGATTATTCAAGAAGCGTTTCGGTCGGTACGCTGATGCGGATTCGATGAAGCTTATTCGGTCGTGCTCCACCCCGCGATGGTAAAATAATAATTAAATTTATGGCGGAGGAAGAGGGATTCGAACCCCCGCGCGGTTTAACCCGCCTGTCGGTTTTCAAGACCGATCCCTTCAGCCGGACTTGGGTATTCCTCCGCGTTAAATAATATAATATAGAAATGGTGGACCCTGCAGGACTCGAACCTGCGACCGATCGGTTATGAGCCGATAGCTCTAACCAGCTGAGCTAAGGGTCCATTCTAGTTATAGTAGTATGGGGCGACTGATGGGGATCGAACCCACGAGTGCCGGAGCCACAATCCGGTGCGTTCACCACTTCGCCACAGTCGCCATGTCTATAGATGAAAGAAATAGCGGCGGAGGGGATCGAACCCCCGACCTTACGGGTATGAACCGTACGCTCTAGCCAGCTGAGCTACACCGCCATAATAAAATGGCTCCACAGGCAGGATTCGAACCTGCGACCGATCGGTTAACAGCCGATAGCTCTACCACTGAGCTACTGTGGAATATTGTTTAGCGACATTTTTTAATATATCAAACAATCTTAATTATGTCAACTCTTTTTAAAATACTTTTGAAACTATGAATAACGACTGCTAAAATAATATAACATTTTAAAGAGCAAAACTCAATAATTATTTTACTTGTATCTTTTTGAATAGATAGGTAAGATATGCCATGAAGGGAAGTGTGTCTATAAAAATGAATATATTTAAGCAATTAGGAAAAAGCATCTATTCTCCTAAAGATGTTGCGCTCTTTCGATTTCAAGGAATAGGTAAGACAATTGGCTATGTGTTTCTATTAATGTTCATTTCCACTTTAATAACAAGTATTTCACTTGGGATGGACTTTCTTAATTGGGCCTCCATTACAAATACAAAGATCATCAATGACCTACCAAATTTTGAACTTAAAAATGGCATCCTAACATCGGAAATTAAATCTCCAATTATAAAGGAAGACATCGAAAGCGGCTTTACCTTTATTTTTGATACAACTGGTGAGGTATCTGCGAGCGATGTTTCAAAACATTCCAATGCAATTGGTTTATTAAAGAAAGAAGCGATACTGGTAAATGAGACAGATTCACAGCGCCTGCCCTATTCTTCATTTGGAAACATAACATTAAACAAAGATACGGTAGTAGGTTTTACAGATAAGTTGGATTCGATTGTTTTAGTCATTCTCCCAATTTTATTTATATTCATTTATTTATTCCAGTCTAGTCTAAAATTTATTGGCGTCTCGTTCCTAGCTTTAATCGGAATAATGGTTGCAAAACAAATGAACAGAAAGCTCCGCTACCAAAATCTATGGATTCTATCTGCCTATGCGGTAACAATACCAACTCTCTTTTTTGCCATTACCGATACGTTAAAAATTACGATCCCTTTTGCATTTTTACTATACTGGGCAACCGCGATCATTGTTTTATATTTAATTATTAAAGAAATCCCGAAAGCAAAAGCCCCAAGTAATGAAGAACAGCTGCCTGAATAGGTAGCTCTTTTTTTGCCAAAATTATATAACATATCAAACATATTCTACTTTTAAAAAGGAGCAACCATATTGACAAATCGGAAAAAGAAAAAAGGGAAGCAGATCGCTGTAAAAGATATAAAGGTAAAAGAATCAATAAAATTACTAGATTCACCGAAAATTTCCGTATAAAACTATCATATTTTCAAAAGACAAGCATAAAGTGTAGTAAAACGATTAAGACGGTGAATATTATGAGAAAATTACTTCTTACTTTGCTTGTTTTGTTTATTACCTATGTAATCTATTATGATTTAAGTGCCGGTGTCTTAAGTAAACCAACCTCCATCGTTTTACTACAAAATAAAGAAAGTAAACAAAGTGAAAACGCAACAGCAAAAGAATTAACAGTAGAAAAAGCGAACGAACAGGAACAAAAGAGTGTTAACACTGGAAAAGAAGAAGAGTTATATTACCAAGAGGTAAAAGTAGCTGCCGGACAAACTGTACTATCCATCGTTGAACAAATTCAAGACGGACCACTACCCGTTTCCATTTCACAGTTAATAACTGACTTTCAGCTATTAAATCCTAAGACAGAACCGGAAATGATCCAAATTGGAAAGGTTTATAAATTTCCAGTTTATACAGATAAAGAATAATGCTCCTCTCCATCAATAAAAAAGTTGTCATTTTTTTGAATACATTGATACAATAGATGGGTATACCATTATGAAGGAGCGTTTTTCGCATGAGTGAAATAACACATCGTACAAAAACCCGCCCAATTAAAGTTGGTAATTTAACGATTGGCGGTAATAATGAAGTTGTTATTCAAAGTATGACTACAACCAAAACACACGATGTTGATGCAACGGTTGCACAAATAAATCGATTGGAAGAGGCCGGCTGTCAAATTGTTCGTGTTGCCTGCCCAGACGAGAAAGCAGCAAACGCAATTGCTGAAATAAAAAAACGAATAAATATCCCACTTGTCGTAGACATACACTTTGATTATCGCCTCGCATTAAAAGCAATTGAAGGCGGTGCAGATAAAATCAGAATCAATCCCGGTAATATTGGCAAACGTGAAAAAGTGGAAGCTGTCGTTAAAGCTGCTAAGGAAAAAGGCGTACCGATCCGTATCGGTGTTAATGCCGGTTCTTTAGAAAAACGAATTTTGGATAAATACGGCTATCCTACAGCAGATGGTATGGTTGAAAGTGCACTACACCATATTAAAATTCTTGAAGACCTTGATTTTCACAACATTATCGTGTCACTAAAAGCATCTGATGTACATCTTGCCATTGAGGCCTATGAAAAAGCAGCAAAAGCCTTTGATTATCCTTTGCATTTAGGTATTACCGAATCTGGAACACTTTTTGCGGGTACTGTAAAAAGTGCAGCTGGCTTGGGTGCCATTTTAAGCAAAGGAATCGGAAACACAATTCGAATTTCCCTAAGTGCTGATCCTGTAGAGGAAGTAAAGGTAGCAAGAGAACTTCTTAAAACATTTGGCCTGGCTGCCAATGCAGCGACGCTTATTTCCTGCCCAACTTGTGGCCGGATCGAAATTGATTTAATCAGTATTGCGAATGAAATTGAAGAATATATTTCAAAAATCAAGGCACCAATAAAAGTAGCAGTGCTTGGATGTGCGGTTAACGGGCCGGGTGAAGCACGTGAGGCTGATATTGGTATTGCCGGTGCACGTGGTGAAGGATTATTATTCCGCCACGGAGAAATTATTCGTAAAGTACCTGAAGACAAACTTGTTGAGGAATTAAAGAAGGAAGTCGATCAATTAGCCGAAGAGCACTTCCAAAAACAAAATTGATAAGAAAAGCAGAAGCGCTAGACAATTTATGAAGAAGGAGCTTACCCAAATTGGTAGCTCCTTTTTCATGTCTTTTAATGATAATTATTTAATAAAAGAATGGTGCAATAAATAATCCGATGATTAACGATACAACACCAATCCCCATCGCCCAATTACCTAATCCATTTGCTCCTCTTCGGCGTGCAATAAATCCAACGATGATCCCTGCAGCACCAAATAGTACTGGGGAATAGAATAGGGATAATATTGACAATGCTAAAGCAATTGCCCCCATTACTCTTCCGCCAGTTCCCTCCTCCGTTGGTCTATCAAAGGTACGCGGTCTGTCCGTATCATCGGCCCTTCCTAAATAACCTAAACCAGGTGCAACCTCAGCCGCCGTTTCTTCAGAAAAATCCGCATCTGTTGTTGCCCAGTCGTTTCGGTCCCTTAAGTCATAATCCTCAGAGTTATTTTTTTCAGCTTGTGTGATATCTGCAAAGTTGTTCTCATAATTCTCATACGATATCCCTTGGGAATCGTCTATTGAAGCCTTATTATTCTTATTTTTTTCACTAAAGTTTTGTTCTGCCACCTTGGATCCCTCACTTTCATTAATTGAGGAGCATTAATAGTATGGTCCGATTATGGCCGAATCATTAATGTCAATCTTTATCAATAATGGCTAGAACACCTTAGTTGTTAATTCATACTATGTTATTAATGGCACAATCAAAGGTGGGGAAGTTCAAAATGAATCCATTTGTTCAGCAGTTTATTAATCAAAAATTAAAAACGATCACTGTCGATGAATTATTAAAGCATGCCAAAAATTATAATATTAATTTATCCCAAGCAGAAGCGGCCAAAATCATTACTATCCTTAAAGCAGAAAAAAACATTAGTATTGATAACGATGAACAGCATCGCAATATCATTAAAAAAATCGGTAAAGAGGTCAATGTAAATTTAGCTAAAAAAGCAAATGAACTTTTAAGACAATTTAAAAAGTAAAGAAGAGGCTGTTTTATATCCAGCCTCTTCTTTATTATTTATTGATTCATAATTTTTTCTAATAAGCTCTGATCAAATGTCTGTTCCTTTAACATCGCGATTTCAAAGCGATATGGTGGTTTTTGGTTCTTTTTATCTTCTCCAACGTACGGAGTTTCCAGGATTTTAGGGATTTGTTCAAGCTGTGGGTGATGGATGACATAATTTAAGGCATCAAAGCCAATTTTCCCAAATCCGATGTTTTCATGCCGGTCCTTACGCGCCCCTCGTTCATTTTTGCTATCATTAATATGAAGTACTTTCATTCGATCAATACCGACGATCCGATCAAATTCTTCTAATACTCCATCAAAGTCATGGACAATGTCATACCCTGCATCATGTGTATGACATGTGTCGAAGCATACAGACAGCTTCTCATTATGTGTAACACCTTCAATAATTTCGGCAAGTTCTTCAAAGGAACGTCCACATTCAGAGCCTTTTCCTGCCATTGTCTCAAGGGCGATTTGAACAGTTTGCTCTTTCGTCAACACTTCATTTAGACCTTCAATAATCTTTTGAATTCCTTTTTCAGCGCCCGCACCTACATGTGCTCCCGGATGTAAGACAATTTGTTTTGCCCCAATGGCTGCTGTACGCTCAATTTCTGATCGAAGAAATCTCACTCCAAGCTCAAATGTTGCAGGGTTTTCAGTATTACCAATGTTGATAATGTACGGTGCATGAACAACAATTTCTTCAATCCCATTTTGTTTCATGTGTGCAAGGCCTGCTTCTATGTTTAATTCTTCTATCGGCTTTCTTCGTGTATTTTGTGGTGCACCTGTATACACCATAAACGTATTTGCTCCATAGGAAACGGCTTCCTCACTAGCTCCTAAAAGCATCTTTTTCCCATTCATTGAAACATGTGAACCTATTTTTAACATAATTCAATTCTTCTCCCTTTATTTTTTATTACGAATTTTTCTTTTTTCTTTCTTAATAAATTTTTCAATTTCCTGCTGTCTTTTCTTTTTATAGCCTGGCTTTACTGTTTTAGGTTTTCTTATTGTTTTATGAGCAAGCTTTTCCGGTTCGGCCTGTGGAGCGTTATTTTTTCTTTCTTTTCTTTTATCCCTAGCGCCTAAATCGACCCATTCGTGATCGCGTAAATCCACATGCTTAAACTCAATGCCCATTTTCTCGAGCCTGTTTAGAGCATCCTGGTCCCTTAATTCATAAATAGAAGCTGCTATGCCAGAATAGCCGGCTCTTGCTGTTCGCCCAACACGATGAATGTAGAAATCTAAATCTGAAGGCAACTCATAATTAATAACATGACTTACACCCTCGATATCTATACCCCTTGCGGCTAAATCCGTAGCCACAATATATTGATACTCCAAGTCCTTAATTTGCTTCATCATTTTTTTCCGCTCTCTAGGGGTTAAATCACCATGGATGCGTCCAACCTTTAGGCCTTTTTCGATTAAACCATCTGCCACCTCATCTGCCATTTTTTTTGTATTTGTAAAAATAAGGGCTAAATAAGGATTAAATTGATTAGCTATTTCATAAATGACATCCAGTTTATTTCGATGACGCAACGGAATTAATAAATGTTCTATTTTTTCAGCGGCAATTTGTTTTGGGGCCACATGTGTGAATGTTGGATTTTCTAAATACTTTTTTAAAAATGGTTTTAGCTTTTCGGGAATCGTGGCTGAAAAAACGAGTATTTGTAAATCTTGCCCCATTTTCCCGGCAATTTGGTCTACATCATTAATAAAACCCATATCCAGCATGAGATCTGCCTCATCGACAACAAGCCTATTTGTTGTGTGAACAAATAGGGCTTGTTCCTTTACAAGATCGTTAATACGGCCTGGTGTCCCCACAACAATATGTGGCTGAGTCTTTAATTTTTCAATCGTACGCAGCTTGTCCGTACCACCAATAAATAGTTTCGATGTAATAATTTCTTCTTCAGAACAGAATTTGGTAAGTTTGTTTAGTTCCTCATAAATTTGCGTAGCCAACTCTCTTGTCGGGGCTGTAATCACCGCTTGAACCTGTTCTTTTTTCGGGTTAATACTATCGACTACTGGCAGTAAATATGCATGTGTTTTTCCCGTTCCTGTTTGCGATTGCCCGATTGCACTGTCCCCTTTTTTAATTGTCGGTATTATTCTTTCTTGAATTTCAGTTGGTTCTTGGAAGCCAATACTTTTTAGAGCCTCTAAAAGGAACGGTTTTAAATCAAACCTTTTAAATGAATTTTCCATTGTATATCTCCTAAATTCTATAAATTTCATGTCGTCTTACTAGTATAAAATAAACTGCAAAAAATAGCTAACTAACTCTATTAGGTAAACACCCATTCTTTCATATGACTAACACCTTGGTCAAAAAACAGCATATTTTAACAATGAGACATATATTGCGGTTTAACTATGAAAGGAGGAATAAAATGCACCCTTTTCGACCAGGCAATTTTCCAATGCAATTCCCAATGCAACGCCCCATGATGCCACCAATCTCACGATTTCCAATGCAGCAGATGCAGCAGGGAATGCAGCAATCAAGGGGACTTGGCGGCTTACTATCAAGGCTTTTAGGAAAAGGAAATGCACCAGCTAATTTCGGGGGCTTTCCTGGCGGTGGCGCCTTCCCAGGTGGTGGCACGTTCCTTAGAGGCGGTGGTTTCCCAGGTGGATTGGGCCAGGGTTTTAACCCTGGAATTGGCGGACAGCTTATGAATGGTGGTGGTTCAGGTTTATCAGGACTCATGGGAAATTTTTCTTCAGGTGGAATTTCTGGAATGTTAAATAACGTACAGAGGGTTATGGGGCTGGCCCAACAAGTTGGACCAATGATCCAACAATATGGACCTTTTATTAAGAACATGCCTGCCATGTTCAAAATGATGAGAGCACTAAATAACTCCGATGAGTCAACTGAAACAGAAGATAGTACTTCTACAGAAGATAGTCCTATTGCAGAAGATGGTACTACTGCAGAAGATTTTGTTAATGAAGGTTCGACAGGAAATAAAAAAAGATCGCAAGCAATAATAGAGAAAGAAGTACCCGATTTCGACAACATTAAGGTGGAACCGGTTGAAAAAGTTAAACTCTCAAAACCAAAGCTGTATATCTAGGAGTTTCCTTTGTAATTCCTCCTCTTCTATCATATAATTGTAACGGGAGGAGGGGTCAAGGATGGAAGTCTTAAAAATCGCACCAAGAGGTTATTGTCATGGCGTAGTTGACGCGATGGTAATTGCCCAAAATGCTGCTCTTGATAAAAGTTTACCAAGACCTATTTATATATTAGGAATGATTGTTCATAATCAACATGTTACAGAAGCGTTTGAGAAAGAAGATATTAAAACTTTAGATATAAAAGGGAAAACTCGTAAAGAACTTCTAGATGAAATAACGGAAGGAACCGTTATCTTCACCGCACATGGTACTTCTCCGGAAGTCATCCAAATTGCCAGAGACCGTGGCTTAACTGTACTGGATGCTACTTGCCCTGATGTTACTAGAACACACGACCTGATTCGCAGTTCAAAAGATAAAGGATACCAAGTCATATATATCGGTAAAAAAGGACACCCAGAACCAGAGGGCGCCGTTGGTGTTGCTCCTGATATCGTACATTTGATTGAAAACGAGGATGATATTGAAAAGCTTGAAATTGACTGTGAAAAGATTGTCGTTACAAATCAAACAACTATGAGTCAATGGGATGTTGCCGATGTTATGAAAAAGGTAAAAGAGAAGTATCCACATGCCGAGATTCATAATGAGATCTGTATGGCTACCCAAATGCGCCAAGAAGCAGTTGCAGAACAAGCGCATGATGCGGATCTTACGATCGTTGTTGGGGACCCAAGAAGCAATAACTCAAACCGATTAGCTCAAGTATCAGAAGAGATAGCAGGTACCACCGCCTATCGAGTTGCAGATGTTACAGAAATCGATGTTAATTGGTTAAAAAATATTAATAAGGTTGCTGTTACTGCTGGTGCTTCAACACCGACACCAATTACTAAAGAGGTTATTGCGTTTTTAGAGCAATTTGACCCTAATGACGAATCTACATGGAACGTTGAACGTAGAGTAACAGTTGATAAAATTTTACCAAAGATTAAACGATAAGAACGCATTTCTTTGAAATTAATAAAACGGGCTGGATATTGCGACGGAACTTGATTGGACAACGTTCATAATCATGAATACTTGCAAACCAAAGTCTCTAGGCGTTAAAACACGAATGTAGTCTCACTTCCCGAAATACCCAGATGTTCATTCGTGTTAGCCTAGAGACTTTAGATTTTATTCGAAATTTTGTTTGTCCAATCAGTTATTAGGAGCGATATTCAGCCTGTTTTATTTACGCACAAACTTTGTTTTTTTACATAAATTGAAACGGATCAGTATGGACCTGTGATGTAATGACTGTAGTGTCATATTTCTTTTCAGTTATAAATGATTGTAGATACTTTTGCACTCCTTGCTTCATGACCTTCTCAACATTATGCCCTGGATCAACCATATTAAGCCCTTCCATCATGGCATCATGGGCAACATGATAATATATATCACCAGTTACAAAAACATCGGCTCCTTTAAATTTAGCCTTGGGCCAAAACTTGCCGCCATCTCCGCCTAAAACTGCGACCTTTCGAACGATTGAACCCAGATCACCAACTACTCGCACGCCGGAAACATCCAAGGAAGATTTAACATGTTCTGCAAATTCCTTTAATGTCATTTCTTTTTTCAGCACCCCGATACGACCCAACCCAAGTGTTGGTCCTTTGTTTTCTAACGGATAAATATCATAAGCAGGCTCCTCATATGGGTGAGCCTTTAACATAGCGTTAATGACTTTATTTTGAATTGATCCCGGAAAAATAGTTTCAATTTTCACCTCCGCTACATGCTCCAGCTTTCCTTGCTCACCAATAAATGGATTTGCCCCATCATTGGGCAGAAAAGTACCTGTACCCGCTGAATTAAATGTGCAATGACTATAGTTGCCAATATATCCCGCCCCGGCACTACCTAAGACGTTTCTCATTTTTTCAGCATGATCTTCCGGTACATAGACTGCCAACTTTTTTAAACTATCCTCAAATGTCGGAACTAATACTTCTGTATCTTCAAGCTCAAGGGCTACAGTTAAAAGATCATTTACACCGCCAATTGCAACATCTAGATTAGTATGGGCGGCATAAACCGTAATATCATTTTTTAAGCACTTTCCAACTATCCGCCCAGAAGGATTATCGGTAATCACTGTTTTTAATGGATTGTAGATCACAGGGTGATGAGCTATGATTAAATCCACTTGCTTAACTATGGCTTCATCAACAACATCCTCTAGTACATCAAGTGTGATCATAATTTTTTTGATTGGCTTTTGCAAGGTTCCTATTTGTAATCCAATTTTGTCACCATCCATTGCCAATGATTTTGGTGCCAGTTTTTCAAATACTTGAATGACTTCCTGTCCGTTAGGAAATCTCATCGTTCAATACCTCCTCAACCATTTGTATCTTATTCATTAGATCTTTTCTTTTTTCGACGGTATCTTCGTTTTGAGCTTTTTGATCGATTTGCCTGATAATCTTTTTCCATTTTAAAAGCTCATGCTTCCACTTTTTCTGGAATGCTTCATTTTTTTCTTTCTTTAAAAATGGACCAAGCAATAAGTCAGCCTCCCTCTCCTCGTTACTATAGGGTGCGTGCGGGTTACCTTTTTCAGCAACTAATATTTCATAGATCTTCTGATCTTCTTCTAAAATATGCTCCTTTATTAACTCCCAGCCATTTTCTATAAGCCAAAGCCTAATGCTTTTTGCTCCAATATTCGGCTGTAAAATCAGGCGTTCTTTTCCATTTAATTTGTCTTTACCCGCTTCTAAAATTTCACTGATTAAGGGACCACCCATACCAGCGATAGTGATAACATTTATCTCATCTTTTTCAATTACTTCTAAGCCATTTCCTTTTCTAACCTTTATACGGTCATTCAAATTTAATTTTTCGACCTGATTTTTAGCTGATTGAAAAGGTCCCTCATTTACTTCACCTGCAACGGCATAACTAATTAGACCCTGAAGCGCTGCAAAACAAGGAAGATAGGCGTGATCTGAGCCAATGTCAGCTATTTTTGAACCGATGGGGATTTCAAGAGCAACTGCTCTTAGTCTATCCGATAACGCTAGTTCGTTCACAATAATCACCAAAAACCTTTCAATATTTTCCTAAATCATATCATAAATTAGAAAAGCGCAAGCGCCTTGCTCATCACCGTACAAATTGGAGGGTCTTCGGTCTCGAGATAAAGGAAACTTGAATTGCGTCAGCAATTCTTAGTTGACTTATCGTAGGGAGGAGACCTGAAGTTTGCTAAGCGATAGGCGCTAGAGCTAGACAATGATGTAAATAAAGTAGGGAAACCTCT
>NZ_JARSMD010000006.1:0-10574 GCF_035811335.1 Schinkia azotoformans | reverse complement strand
TTAAAGTAATTTTAAAAGGGATGGAGATATACTCTAGTTGTGAAAAAGAAATTTTGCGATTATTTCTCTATGAACTTGGTCAAACAAAAGTTGCTGTTGAAGTACATACGATTAAATAGAAAAGCTAAAGCGACCGTTTAGCGACGTATAAACTGGAGCGCATCGACTGAGATAAAGGAAACACGACGAACGTAGTGAGTCGATGTTGACTTATCGTAGGGAGATGAGCGAAGTTTACGAGTCGCTGGGAGCTGTAGCTGGACAATGAAGTAAATATGAATGCCGATTATCTAGTTTTGAAGGAACAACCTTCAATTCAATATATGTTTGGTGACGATAGCGAAGAGGTCACACCCGTTCCCATTCCGAACACGGAAGTTAAGCTCTTCAGCGCCGATGGTAGTTGGGGGCTGTCCCCCTGTGAGAGTAGGACGTTGCCAAGCAGAACCCCTTTTGGGGTATTTATTTTGCCTCAATTATAGTAGTTGTTTTACTTTGGCCCGTTGGTCAAGCGGTTAAGACACCGCCCTTTCACGGCGGTAACACGGGTTCGAATCCCGTACGGGTCACTAATTCGGAGGATTAGCTCAGCTGGGAGAGCACCTGCCTTACAAGCAGGGGGTCGGCGGTTCGATCCCGTCATCCTCCACCATAACATCATGTCGGCTTAGCTCATTTGCTAGAGCGTGCCCAATATGCTTCCTCAAATAGTCTTCAGCATACCAACCGATGATCATTTGAATAATCTTTCTAAGGTTGGAATGACATAGATATTAATTCATATCTAAATTCAGTTTTGAAATCATAAATATTGTAAAAATATTATATGAGCCATTAGCTCAGTCGGTAGAGCATCTGACTTTTAATCAGAGGGTCGCAGGTTCGAATCCTGCATGGCTCACCATTTAATTATTCGCTTTAAATTACATTACTGCGCCCGTAGCTCAATTGGATAGAGCGTCTGACTACGGATCAGAAGGTTATGGGTTCGACTCCTGTCGGGCGCGCCATTATTTTTATGAAAATGCACTATCGGGAAGTAGCTCAGCTTGGTAGAGCACTTGGTTTGGGACCAAGGGGTCGCAGGTTCGAATCCTGTCTTCCCGACCATTCTAAAAATCTTAATTTTTATGGCGGTGTAGCTCAGCTGGCTAGAGCGTACGGTTCATACCCGTAAGGTCGGGGGTTCGATCCCCTCCGCCGCTATATAGTTCACCATGAAAAGTAAATATTTATTACGGAGGAATACCCAAGTCCGGCTGAAGGGATCGGTCTTGAAAACCGACAGGCGGGTTAAACCGCGCGGGGGTTCGAATCCCTCTTCCTCCGCCATTCACTTTGAAAAAAGTACAATATTAAATAATTTTTACTATCGCGGGGTGGAGCAGTCTGGTAGCTCGTCGGGCTCATAACCCGAAGGTCGCAGGTTCAAATCCTGTCCCCGCAACCAAATGGTCCCGTGGTGTAGCGGTTAACATGCCTGCCTGTCACGCAGGAGATCGCCGGTTCGATCCCGGTCGGGACCGCCATCTTTATTCCAGTAGCATTGCTGCTGTTATTATAGATTTTTTTATTCTTTTTTGGCTCGATAGCTCAGTCGGTAGAGCAGAGGACTGAAAATCCTCGTGTCGGCAGTTCGATTCTGTCTCGAGCCATCCTTTTGGAGGGGTAGCGAAGTGGCTAAACGCGGCGGACTGTAAATCCGCTCCCTGTGGGTTCGGCGGTTCGAATCCGTCCCCCTCCACCACTTATTTTCCTTAAATTTTGCGGGTGTAGTTTAATGGTAAAACTTCAGCCTTCCAAGCTGATGTCGTGGGTTCGATTCCCATCACCCGCTCCAATATGGGCCTATAGCTCAGCTGGTTAGAGCGCACGCCTGATAAGCGTGAGGTCGATGGTTCGAGTCCATTTAGGCCCATTGTTTTCATTATAAATTATTTTTACTATAATGCGCCTTTAGCTCAGCTGGATAGAGCATACGCCTTCTAAGCGTACGGTCAGAGGTTCGAATCCTCTAAGGCGCGTAATATATACGCATGAATATGTAAAGAACCCCGAAACTCAATTTTGAATCGGGGTTCTTTTTTATATTAATGTAAAAATAAGATAGATTGCTGTTCCCCACATTATGAGAGCTGATATCTTATTAAGAACTGTAATAAATCCTCCTGAGTTGTTTAATCTACCAACTTGTCTTCCTACCAAAGCTAGTGCAATAAACCATATCCAAGAAGTAGTAATACAAGCTAAAGCAAATCCAAGTTTGTCCATTCCTGAATAGGATAATGAACTTGTTCCAATTACCCCAATCGTATCCATTATGGCATGAGGATTCAACAATGAGACCGATGTAGCAAAGGCAATTTGCTTTTTGGGAGAAAGAGCATTCGCTTCTGATGAGCTTGTATTTGATTTACTTTTCCAAGTGACAAAGCCCATATATGCTAAAAATAATACTCCAACCAATAAAAGAGTGAATTTTATCCATGGAATCCCGAAAACAATAACGGATACACCTAATACAGCCAAGGATATAAGGAACGTATCGCAAAGGGACGCTGTAATTATAACCGGTAATGCTCTACTAAATCTTGGTTGAGTTGCTCCTTGGTTGAAAACAAATACATTCTGGACGCCTAATGGAAGAATAAGTCCAAAGGCCAGTATAAACCCGTGTATAATAGCGCTTATCATTTAATAATCTACAACCCTTTCTACTATGTAACAGTCAAGTCACTAAATTATAACACTAGGAGTAGATTCAAATATATTGAGAAGCATTACTTTTTTGAAAAATAAAAGGGAGCTTCAGGTGAATCCTGTTCAAAATAGAGGGTGGCTTATTGTCACAATAATTCTTTACAAATAATACGCAAAAAGTGGTAAGCACATGTAAGATAAATGAAGTGTAAAGAATGTTTGACACCTTACAAAATCTAAAGGTGGCTTAGTCATGGAAAATAGAATCAAGGAATACAGAGAAAAGAATGGTTTTCACAAGGAAAATTAGGAGATTTGTGTAATGTGACAAGGCAAACAATCAATGCCATTGAAAATAATAAATATGATCCAAGTTTAGAATGGGTATTTAATTTATCTTATGTTTTAGGTCGTCCTATTGTACATTGGTCAAGCAGTTTTATTTAATAATCATGAGATAAGTTCAGTATTTGCAACAGATTTCCAAAATTTAGAGGATCTTGCGGAAGCATCACCTATTGTAATAACTGCACAAACTAAGGAAAAGGGTAAAAATCTTTACATATAGTGACGTTGAATTTGTTAAAACCAAAATAATGGTTCAAGATATTTTAAGAGATGAAACTAACCAATTAAAAAAAGGTGAATCTATCAATTTACTTCAAACCTATGTTAAGGAAGATCCGCTTGTAAAAAACATGAGAAAGTCCTACTTTTCCTTGAACAGTATAAGGGGAAAGTAATTTTCTTATGATGAAAATGCAAAGATGGCAGACCCAATGCCTAAAAGTGGTAAGCAAGAATATGCTGAAAAGACAAGGTTTGACGGATGAAGAAATAGCAGAATATTTTAAGTAAGGATTAGTATTTGGTGTTAAAATAAATACTTTTTTAATATTGAACCTATTATGATTTGATAATCGTCTAATAGCAGAACTTGAAGTAGGTTGAAAGGGAGGGTAGTAGATTGGACAGAGAAGAAAAAGACTCCATATTAGAAAAAATAATGATTGAATATGGTAATGAGTTGGTACGATTGGCGTTTTCTTATGTGAAAGATGCCGAGATAGCTAAGGATCTGGTATACTAACGAATCAGAAAGTAAAATAACTTGAATGTTTTACAAATTTTTCCTATAATAAATCTGTTAGCCGAGATTAGTTGAGCCAAGTTGAGAAAAGGAGAGACGAGAAAATGTGTAAAACTGAGTTGTATGCTCAATCGGGAGTTGCGATGACATGTCGCTCTTACCAAGAGTATAAAGAAATGTTTATGTTAAAAGAAGGCTTGTTAAGTGATGGAAGGATTCTTGATATTGCATCTGGGGCCTCTTCATTTACTGCCGAATTAAATCAAAAAGGATATGAGGCTATAGCAGTTGACCCTTTATACACCCTTACAAGTGAAGAAATGTATGATCTAGGAAAAAAGGAAATTAAAATAGCCTCTCAAAAGTTATCCCAAAATGAAAATCTTTTTATATGGAACGATTATAAAAGTCTAAAACATCACGATGAAATTCGAGAACGTTCTTTAAATCAATTTATAGAAAGTTATCGTGAAGATAATAATAAAGAAAAATATATTTCCGCAACCTTGCCGTTCTTACCTTTTGATAATGATACGTTTGCGTTAGTTTTTTGTAATCACTTTCTATTTTTATATCGAGAACAATTTGATTATAAATTTCATTTAGATGCTATTAATGAAATGATAAGGATTACACAAAAAGGTGGATCAATATTGATATATCCATTGGTTGATTTTAAAGATGGAATTTACCCGCATTTAAACAAACTAATAGATGACATAAGTGAAATTGGCATAAATATTAAAATTAACAAAACAGAATTTCGATTTCTTCCATCAGCAACTAACTTTCTCACTATTGAAAAATAAATGAGTAAAATGACGCTTGCTAAAATACATAGTAACGCCATTGGGTTTAACTAACGTTGGCGAATATGAAAGAAGAATAGCTACGGATTCAGCAGAAGTGGTGGCTGTACTTGAAAAAGATGTAAGGTTAGTTTCTCCAGTAAATTGACAATCTCTCTTTTAAATTAAAGATAATTCTCTATTCTTGAGGTGTGTATATTGAGGGGGGGAATATGGAGCTAAGAAAGCTAACTTACGATCGAGTCATTGATAAATTAATAAACAATAGAAAAATAGTAGTTGCTTGTTTAGAATTGGTTTCACCAATTTTCTTCTTCGTATATTTCCTTTTTATTGGATTTCCATGGCCTTGTATTCTATTTATGTTATTTGTACATATCATTTCATTAATATTCGATATTAAGGAAAAACAAAAGAAATTAGGATATTTATTCGGAATAGTTTTTAATTCAATATATCTAATAATGATTTTAGGCTTCATTACATATTTAACTAACAATGATTTCAATACTTCTCAATACCCTGCAGGTGAGAAAGAGTTCAGAACGGGAATTTTCAACTTTGTTTTAGTTATTTTAGCAGAAATTTTTAACACAATGACTGCTATCGTGTTGTTGATTAATGTAAAGAAGTTTTGACTTTTACAATAAGTATAATTTATTTTTACTGATTTTGGAATTTTAGTTCTGAATAAATTGGTGAACTAGCCAAGTTCAAAAGGAGGGGCAATTTTAAATAAATGTTTAATTAATATTTCAGTAAAATGGAAGTTAATTGGTTACTGTCCAAATAAACAACTGTATAATAAAGATGATAATGGAATTTCGAGAGAGGTGGAAACTTTGAGATTATTTTTCCAAGCTGTAATTTTTTCAATCGTTATTCACGTCATTTATATTGGGGGAAGTCTAGTTCATGGATTGAGTCAAACGTGGAACTTTGTACCGGATATAGAGAATGCCTATGAAAATGTAACGGTTCTTCAAAACGAGGTTTCATTTGGATATGTAGGAAGTCCCATGTATTTAGTTTTTACATTTATAGTAATGGCGCTAATTGGTGCTGCAGCCATTCAACTTTTAAAAAGAATCCGTTTAGCTAAAACAAGCGTTTAATGTTATAATGATAGTAATAAACAACAGAAGGGATGATGGGTGGCCGATGTTAAACTAATCTTATTTTTAAAAGTTTGAAATGAAAATATTTCAAATCATACAAAATAGGATTAGTCTGCCCATTTTTCATATATAACTTGAGCTATTAGTGAATAGCTTTATTTGAGTACACAAAAATGCGACTAATCCTTCCAACAAAATTGGGAGGATTTTTTAATTTCCGGAGATTTGTGGGGTTCGAATCCTTCCTACTATAAAGAGGGGCGATTATATGCGTGAATTATTAAAATTACAAAATATCGGATATGAAGTCAATGATGTCACGGTTTTTGAAGATGTGAATGCAAGTGTTCAAGAAGGAGATAGGATCGGCATTATTGGAAAAAATGGTGCTGGGAAGTCAACTTTGCTGCAATTAATAAACAAGACGTTAGTGCCAACAAAAGGGCAATTTAGATGGCTCGTTCAAAGTCCAGAGATTGTCTTGGTGGAACAGGAAACGAAAAATTTTTCAGTAGAGGAGTTGACATATTGCGAAAGTAAACTGCTTGAGAAATGGCATGTACCAACAGGTGATTTTTCACAATTAAGTGGTGGCGAAAAATTGAAGGCGCGGCTTGCCAAAGGGTTGGCGAGGGCTACTGATTTATTGCTTTTGGACGAACCGACAAACCACCTAGATGAACCAAGCAAGGAATTGCTTAAGGAACAATTGCAACAATTTAAAGGTACGATTATTTTGGTATCGCATGATCGCTATTTTTTAGATGAAGTTGCAACAAAGATTTGGTCTATTGAAGGTAGAAAGTTAATTGAACACAAAGGTAATTATTCAAGTTATATGGATGCCCGCAAACAGAAAAGATTAACACAAGCGCGGGAATATGAGAAACAGCAAAAAATGGTTGAACAAATTGAGGGACAAATCAACGAGCTTACTTCTTGGTCAAAAAAAGCACATGCCCAGTCCACGAAAAAAGAAGGTTTTAAGGAATATTATCGTGTAAAAGCAAAACGTATGGATTCGCAAGTAAAGTCAAAACAAAAGCGTCTTGAGAAAGAACTTGAAAAAGCAAAGGTGGAGCGGGTTGAACCGGAATACACTGTACGTTTTTCAATGAAGGCCAATACCAAGGTAGGGAAACGTTTTTTAGAGGTTAAGAATTTATCGAAGGCTTTTGATGGGCGAACTTTATTTAAAGACGTTAATTTTACAATTCAGCATGGCGAAAAGTTGGCGTTAATAGGACCGAATGGCAGTGGCAAAACGACTTTAATAAAAATAATTATGGGTGAGGAAACGGCTCAAGGAAATGTCTGGGTATCGCCTTCAGCTGAGATCGGCTATCTAACTCAGGAAGTGTTTGACCTGCCGCTTGCCCAAACGCCAGAACAGTTATTTTATCGAGAAACATTTGAAGCAAGAGGGCAAGTTCAAAATTTAATGAAGCACCTCGGCTTTACGGCATCACAGTGGAAAGAGCCGATTGCAGCTATGAGTATGGGGGAGCGGGTAAAGTGTAAGCTAATGGCTTATATTTTAGAGGAAAAAGATGTACTCATTTTAGATGAACCAACCAATCATCTTGATTTAGCCTCACGTGAACAGTTGGAAAACACTCTATCACTGTACAATGGGACACTTTTAGTCGTATCACATGACCGCTATTTTCTTGAAAAGACAACAAGCGGTAAACTCGAGATTTCGAATAATAGGATTCACAGGCAGTGGAAAGAACCAGTCCAGAATAATGATTCTAAAGAAGAGCTGCGGTTGAAGCTTGAAACTGAAAGACAAGAAGTGTTAGGAAAGCTGAGCTTTCTCACCCCAAAGGATCAGGCATACGCAGAGCTTGATTTGAAATTTAACGAATTAACAAAGCAAATCAAATCGCTTGGGAAGTGATTGCCAAAAGAAGTGGGACACAGGGTCGGGAACTGTGTCCCACTTTTAGTTAAGTTATCTCTTTGCAAGAACTTCCCGAAATTCTTCGTTACTTTCAAGTACTTTCTTTGCGTAAGTACACTCTGGGATAATAGCAATATTTTCTTCCTTCGCATATTCCACGATTCTATTCACTAATTTTTTCCCAAGCCCTTTGCCATTATGTCCTTCATTAACAATTGTATGCTTTACAGTAATGAGCTCTTTTCCATTTTCATCGGATCCGCTCGGCACAAATTGTATTCTTGCTATTACTTCTCCATTTTCCTCCATGTAAATTTCATTATTACCTAGCTTAAATTCGTCCATTCTATACCATCTCCTCAATTTGTTTTTTACCGCAAAATAAAATGATGTCCTTAAAAGGACGATACCATCTAATTTTCTTAACAGCAAGCATCGGGACACAGGGTCGGGAACTGTGTCCCACATTTTTTGTGTTTAGTGAATTTAACCCAAAAATAGGAATAATAAAAAATGATAGGAAAATACTAAAAAAAATTCAATGAATAAGGAAGGAAGGGGGGGCCTTATGGGCAAGAATGTAGCAATTTTTTTAATTTGTTTTGCCATAGCATTTGGTGGTGGGTACTTATTCTTTAAAAATAACCAAGCTTCAGAACCAGCACAAAACGGAGAACAAACAGATCAAGCTGCAAAGGATAAAGCGATCGATCAACAACAGGGTGATGCATCTGATAATGAAGGAAGAATCCTTGTTCAACGCGGTTGTATTTCCTGTCATAGTGTGTCTGCACTTAATATTCAAGGGGGGGCGACCGGTCCGGATTTATCACAAGCCTATGTAAATGTTGAGGGAAAGCACGGTGTGCCGATTGAGGAATTTCTCAAAAAACCGACATCTGCTGTAATGGCTGGTGTGCTTGGAGACAAACCCTTGACAGAGGATGAATTAAAAGCAGTTCTTGAAGCATTGAAGACTGCATCAGAGAAGTAAGAATGCTTGTTTGGAGGTGTTTTTATGAAGAAATGGATAGCGGCCATTACAGGCTTAGTGGCAGGTGGACTAGCTTCAACCGTTATTTTTGCTGACTTTGATAGAAATACGAATCAAGCAAATACAAATACCAATGCCTCAAATGTTGCTTCATATGCCGAAAGGACTTATGTTCCGTTTGGAGAGCATGATGAATATTATCTATTTGCTTCAGGAGGCCATTCCGGGCAAATGTTTATTTATGGTGTACCCTCAATGCGGCGTATTCGAACCATTCCAGTCTTTTCGCCGGATTCCGCAACAGGGTATGGCTATGACAAACATACAAAAGAATTAATGGGTGGATATACTTGGGGTGACCTCCACCATCCGGCTTTATCTGAAACAGATGGAGATTATGATGGAAAGTATTTATTTGCCACAGATGTTGCCAATAATCGTGCAGCAGTCTTGGACTTAAAAACGTTTACAACGATGGATATTTTAAAGGTTCCAAATACAGGTGGTCCGCATTGTGCGGCTTTTGTTACACCGAATACGGAGTATTTATTCTTGCCGACTCGTTTTGCTGTTCCTCTAGGTTTTGAATATGCACCATTAGACGAATATAACGAGAAATATAGAGGTGTAATGTCTGCAGTTACGTTTAATGAAGATAAGAAAAAGCTTGAGCTGGCTTATCAAGTTGCTTTGCCTCCATGGTCATTTGATTTGTCTGATGCCGGGAAAAAAGGTTCGGAAGGTTGGTCCGTTATGACAACTTATAATACGGAAGAAGCAACGACGGAAATGGAAATTAATGCCTCTCAAAAAGACCGAGATTATATCGTTCTTTATAATTGGAAAGAGCTTGAGAAAATGGTAGCAGATGGGCAATACGACATGGTTGGGGACGTAAAGATGATTTTTCCTGAGAAGCATAAGGGAGGTATATTCTTAGTACCGACAGCTAAATCCCCGCATGGTGTTGATGTTACTCCGGACGGTACGCGTTTTATTGCTTCTGGAAAACTTGCTCCAGCGATGACTGTCTTTTCATTCGAAAAAGCCTTTAAAGCTATTGAAGACAAAAAGTTTTCAGGAGAGTTTAACGGTATCCCAGTCTTGGATTATGAGTCTGTAATGGAGAGGGAAGTAAATCCTGAAAATGCCCTGGGGCCATTGCATTCGCAATTTGATGAAAAAGGCCATTGCTATACAACGATGTTTATTTCATCCGAGATTGTTAAATGGGACCCTAGTTCGGGTGAAGTTCTTGACCGAATCCCGGTACAATATTCACCGGGTCATTTAGCAGCCGCGGAGGGTGATACGGTAAGTCCGGATGGGAAATATCTTGTTTCCTTAAATAAAATTGCGAAGGATACTTATCTCGGAGTTGGTCCGTCCCATCCGGAATCTATGCAGCTTATTGATCTTTCTGGAGATAAGATGGAACTTATTTATTCTGCCCCTGTTGACCCTGAGCCCCATTATGCACAAATGGTCAAGGCAGATAAATTGTCCACAGACAAAATTTATGAAAAAGATGAAAAACGTCCGAATAGTATTTGGAATCAAAAGGATGCAGGCATTACCAGAAATGGAAACACTGTCGAAGTTCATGGTGTTGCGATGAGATCTAAATTTATTTTCGATGGAGCTGCTGAACGAAAAGACGTTATCCATGTAAAAGAAGGAGATAAGGTCGTTATTCATTTAACAAATATTGACCTTGACCAGGATATTACACATGGCTTTGGAATTAATTCCTATGATTTGAATATGGAGGTTCAGCCAGGACAGACCAATACAATGGAATTTATAGCTGATAAAGCCGGTACTTATCCATTGTATTGTACAAACTTCTGCTCCGCATTGCATCAGGAAATGAACGGATATTTATTGGTTGAACCAAAAGGATAGAAGAAGGGCAGGGCATATAATGCCCTTTTTCGTGCGACGGGCAGTCGCATGG